>JAUVWB010000379.1 GCA_030604345.1 Desulfofustis sp.
GTGAACACGAACAGAACCAGGCCAAGGGCAAAGGCGGCCAGGGTTTTGGGGCTGTCGAATTCCTGATCGCCAACCAGCAGGGTGACGATCTGCACGGTAACCGTGGTTACTGCCTCAAAAGGATTGGCCGTCAGGTTGGCGGCAAGGCCGGCGGCCATCACGACAATCATCGTCTCGCCGACCGCCCGGGAGACGGCGAGCAAGATGCCGCCGACGATTCCGGGTAGGGCGGCAGGGAAGATCACATGGCGAATCGTTTCGAACTTGGTGGCTCCAAGTCCGTACGAACCGTCGCGCAGACTCTGGGGGACGGCATGAATAACGTCATCGGAGAGCGACGAAACGAAGGGGATGATCATGATGCCCATCACCAGGCCGGCCGCCAGGGCGCTTTCCGAGGCGATAGAGAGACCGAACAGGGCTCCG
This sequence comes from Desulfofustis sp., assembly GCA_030604345.1. The sequence goes on from JAUVWB010000379.1 coordinate 427, forward strand.
GTATCGCGGATAAACGGGGCCACCGTCAAAGCGGCGAAGAAACCGTAGACGACGGTCGGGATGCCGGCGAGGATTTCCAGCAGCGGTTTGACCACCGTTCGCACCTGAGTGGTGGCGAATTCCGACAGGTAGATGGCCGCCAACAGACCGATCGGAATGGCCACCAGCATAGCGATGGCAGCGATCATGAAGGTGCCGGCAAAGATCGGAACGGCACCGAAGGCTCCGGATGAGCCGGCCTGGCCTGCCCGGATGGCCATTTGCGGGCTCCAGTCCAAACCGAACAGGAAATCCAGGATCGGTACGGCTTGAAAAAACCTGATCGACTCGAAGAGCACCGAGAAGAGGATGCCCAGGGTGGTCAGAATGGCGATTGCGGAACAGAGCAGCAGCAACAGGCGAATGGTCCCCTCCACCAGGTTGCGCGCCCGCAGCGAGGGTTTGATCGCTCGCAGACAGAGCAGGCTGAGGCCGATGGATAGCAGCAATACCGCCGAGGTCACCAGAGAGCGAAAGGTGGAACGAATCTCTTGGTAACGGTCGGCTGCTTCGCTGATGGTGTTGTCTTTGTTGAGTGTGGTAGTACCGGCCAGGAGGTTCTTGATATCGTTGAGCAGCAGGGATTGATGGCCGCTGTCTGCAACCTGGATGGGGGGCAATTCTTTGATCAGCCGGCTGTCGATCACCCTCGTTTCCACGGATAGCCACAGACCGTAACAAAACAGGGCCGGCAGAAGTCCGGCCAGTGATGCCAGGACGCCGTAGTGACTGGGCAGCGAGTGAAGTCGGACCGTGCCGTTCGCCGCCGCGGCCAGACGCCGGGCCCGATAGCGTCCGGCTGCGTAGGCGGTGCCGGCGACGACCAGGATGATCGGCAGGAGATAGGAATACAAGGTGGTCACAAGAGTGCCTGCTGTCGCTTGTTCACGAAATGGTTCTGGTAATCACGCCTTCCACCAGATAAATCACTTCTTCAGCGATATTGGTGGCCCGATCGGCGATGCGCTCCAGGTGTCGAGCCACCAGATAGGTATTGATCAGACCGCCCGGGTATTGCGGGTGACGACGGATGATCTCCTTGATGTCGTTGTAGACCTGATCGCGAAAGGCATCGACCTCGTCATCAAGGAGAAACACCTGGCGGGCCAGGGCGGCGTTACGATTGATCAGCGCGTCGAGGCTCATCTTCAGCATTTTGTTGACGGTATTTGATATCTCAGCGAAATGAATATCTTTCACCAACTCGCGACTGGGAGACCTGGCAATGGATTCGACCCGGTTGGCGATGCTGACGGCCGTGTCGGCAATTCGTTCCAGTTCATTATTGACCTTGATGACCGTCACCAGAAAGCGCAGGTCGCCGGCCACCGGTTGATGGAGCGCCAGGATTTTCAGACAGTCCTCTTCGATCTCGACTTCCGCTTCGTCGATTTCATAGTCCGAGCGAGCAATCGACAGGAGCTGCTCCCGATCCTGTGTCTCGATGACTGCCGCGGCGCGACGGACACGGTCTTCGACCAGGGTCGAGAGGTTGAGCAGCTTCTTGTTGAGCTTTTCCAACTCCAGGTGGAAGGTATAGTAAGAACTCATTGATTTTTTCAGATGGTTCGTTTTGTGTGATGAGACGACGCAAGGGCCTGTTCGTCCCGAGTTGGCAGAGAAGATAGAGCGGTTTTGTTTGTGCTTGGTTACGCTCGCATTAGGATTTGATTATCATTCCAAAAAGCCTTGCGGGGGGTGGTAAAATGCTGAATGTTAAAGGCCGTGTGATGAGTGATCCCGGGCGAAGACGGTTGCCGAGGCCGATGACGGGGCCTCGGGAGAGATGATGACAGCCACTCGTGGGTACACTGACATGGGGAAAATAAC
>JAUVWB010000412.1 GCA_030604345.1 Desulfofustis sp.
ATGACGATCTGGTAGTAGGCCTGATTGGGGATCGGTTCGTCGGAGTCTGCCGCAACCTTCAACGGCACGACCACCTGTTGTTCCTTTCTGATGAAACGACAGGCCTTGGCGGACAGCTCCTCGAAGACCTTGGTGTAGGAGCCGGCGATGATATTGGCGATTTCGCCGTAAGAATCTTCCGTTTCTCCACCGTATTGTTCAGAGCCGACCACTTCCTCCAGCTCCGTGGGGGGCAGCATGATCAGCGTTCCACCCAGGCGGATGGCGTCCTTGACTGAGACGATGAGCGCTCCCTGGCCGGAGACTTCGCCGGTCAGGTCCATGCGGGCCAGAACGACCTTGCCGATGGGTTGGTCAAAAAAATCATTCTTGTCGATCACGGAACCGGGCTGCAGGGTCAAGGAGAGCTGCTCCCCGATCAGTGAGCTCACCTCTTCTTCTATGCGACCGCGAACCGCCTCGACAAATTTCTCAAACCGCTGCAATGCCTTCATCTGCTCTCACCATACGAAACGCTGAACCATCGTCTGGTGTCTCTATCGACAGGAAACGAAAAAATATTTATCGATTCGAGCCTCTTTTCCATCCTGCCGGGTAAAAAGCACCGACCCGCCATGTGCCGGCCATCAACCGGCAAGGAATCTGAGGTCAACGCGCAGCAAGCCGAATTCATTTTCAAAACAGACCTGTACCTGCTGGGCGCCACGCATGCCGCTGAAATGGAGGGCCGTGCCGATGGTGGTGGTGGGAATCGCCAGCTGCATATCGTACTGACCGCCGGAACTCTTCAAGGTTCCGGCCACCATGTTGGCTATCTCACCGAAGGCATCGCGCACGTCATCGTTGAGTTCGTTGACCGCCATACCAAGCATGGACCCGGTGACCGCCTTGGCCATCTGCTCGGTGGCGGAAACCGCCAGCATGCCCTTGATCCCGCCACTCAGGCCGATCATGCCGGTGACCAGCGGCTCATCCCCCTCCGGGGCCACTCGCTCCGCTCTTTCCAGCGGCTTGATTGCCATGAAAACCATGGTCTGGAAGATCTCCAGCGTTCCTTCCTGCAAGGCTTTACGGTAGTCCATGTCTGCTTCTTATCCGAAAAAAAAGGCACCGTCTTCCGACAGTGCCCGTGTTCTTTCCTGTCGCCGGCCGATACCGGTGTTGAGCCTATTTTTCCAGCTGTAGTTCCACGGTGAAGGTGCCGGAGTCGGGGGCGAAATCGAGCCTGGTCACCTCCACATCCTTGGCTGTCTGGAAATCATAGTTCTGTCCGGAAATGGTGGTCGGCAGGGACAATTCGATGTCGCGCCCGTTCTGCGACAGGATGGTCTTGATATTGCCGCCGAGCATGTTGGCCAACTCACCGACGGCATCCTCGACATCTTCATTGATCTGCTCGACGTCCATACCGAGAAAGCTGCCGGTGATGGCCATGGCTACTACGGCCGGGATGTGGATGGCCAGTACGCCTTTGTGCGTCCCGGCCAGTCCGATGATCCCGGAAATCCCATCCCGCGAAGAGCCGTGATCCGCGCCTGGTGACTCGACCACGGCAATCTCCATCATGACCATCGACGAAAATATTTCCTGGGTCGACTCGACAATTTTATCTTTGATATCCACACCACGCCTCCGCTTTCTTAAAGGAGCGGGCCAAG
>JAUVWB010000227.1 GCA_030604345.1 Desulfofustis sp.
CAACAGGCCGATCTGTACCAGTTGCGGCCGGGAAACACGAGGCGCCAGCAACAGCGCGGCAATCCAGGCAAAACATCCGGCCGGCCAGGACGGCAGGATCGGCCACAACCCATGACCAATGGCGCCGATCGTCATGGCGGCCAGCAGCACACCGGCCAGGCGGCTCATGACCAGCAAGGCCTCAACAGCACCGGTTCGCCTCCTATGCTGAAGTACAGCCGCCGTTGCGCCAACAGGTGGGGTCGGAGGCCAGATAGTCGCCGGTCAACTGGTAGGCGGCTCCGCGGCAGCCGTAACAGCCATCAGCCTTGTCGCACTCACGGCAGGGCCCGGTGATCCGCTGACGGTAATTTTTCAGGTTGGCGATCACCTCGCTGGTGCGCAGGATCTCGGCCAGCGGCCGTTGCCGGATGTTGCCCAGCGGGATGGTAACCCCGACGCAGGGCATCACCTCCCCTTGGGCGGTAAGCAGACAGGAGACCTGGTGGCGCATGCAGCGGTTGCCCACCAGGGGCGGCTGCGGGTCCCACTGGTACCCGAACTCCTCGCGGTCGATGGCGGCCAACCGGAAGAAGAGATCGCGCACCGCCCCGGGCTCCGGCTGCAGCCAGGTATTGGTCTGGGCGTTGGCCTGGGGGGTGATGATCTCGAAATAGGGTTCGATGGCCTCCCGGCGCAGCCACTGCCACAGCTCCGCCAACTCGTCGATGTTCTGCCGGCAGATGACGGTGCTGACCGCGAGGAAGCGCTCCGCTCCCGGATATCCGGCCCGCCGCAGCGCGGCAAAGGCGCGATCGATGATCCTGGCCGCGCCGGGGATACCGGCGAGCCGATCCTGCACCTCGGGTTTCCGGGAATTCATCTTCAGCACCACCCGGACCCGATAATCGGCGAAAAAGGCGGCCATATTGCTGTCGATCCCGGAACCGTTGGTGAACAACTCGATCTCGGTGCCGCGGTCGCTGAGAAACTCGATGATCGCCTTCAGCTCCGGATAGATGCTCGGCTCGCCGCCGAGCAGGATGATCTTGCGCGCGCCCAGGGCCCGGGCCTGCTCGATGGCATCCTCAAGCTCGGCTCGGCTCAGTTCGCCCTGCAGCTCCGCTTCGTGGGGGACGTAGCAATAGCGGCAACGGAAGTTGCAGCGGCGGCTCAGCTCCAACTCCATCGACAGCAGCCGCCCAGCCGCTGCCGCCTCGCGGACTTCCGCCTCGGTGAATTCAAGGTTGTAGTACTGCATTACCCATATCCTTCCAGATCGCTGAAGGTGTTCATCTGCTGCCAGTGTTCCACCTCCTGCAGGTACAGCCCGCGCCAGCCGTGCTTCACCATGGCCCGACGGTGACGCCATTGCAGCAACGGTTTGAAGGCGAAGCGCCAGATCGACGTCCACAGCCGCCCCTGCCGGGCCATCAGCGGGCTCGGTTTCCACCAGCCGAGCACCACCTGGCGCTGATACCAGAACTGATAGTGCAACTCCTCGGCACTGAGATGCCTGGTGCGGACATTGGCCCACAACCCGTTGTACTTCTTGTAGTCGCTCGTGTTGACGATCAGATTTTCGTCGAGCAGTTGCTGCCGCATCCCGGTCTTCGGGTAGGGGGTGAGGATCTGACAATAGGCGGCGTCGGCATCGATATCGCGGAAGAACTCGTAGGTCTCCCGGATGGAATCGACATCGTCCGGGGGAAACCCGAAGACCAGCCCGCCGATGACCATCATCTGGTATGTGTGACACATCCGTACCGCCCGGCGTGATGCATCAACGATATCGCCCTTGCCGGCCAGTTTGAGGTTTTTGGCGGAACCGCTTTCGATGCCGAGAAAGACCGAGCAGAAACCGGCCTCGGCCATCTTTGCCACCATCGCTTCGTTGCCCGCCATGGTCCGGCAATCGGCCTGGACGCAGAAATGCAGCCCGCGATAATTGCGGGCGATGATCGCCTCGCAGAGCTCCATGACCCGTTCCGGATAGAGCACGAAATTGTCATCACTGACAAAGACCCAGCGGGCCCGGCAGTTGTAGTAGATGTCATCCAGGTCGGCCAGCACCCGCTCCAGCGGATAGGCGCGAAAACTCCGGCCATACATATGCTTCATGCTGCAGAACGTGCAGGCCCGGGTGCAGCCGCGGGAGGTCTCGAGCACCTCGATCTTGGCGTTGACCATGTGGTAGCCCCAGGTCAGGCGCCGCTTGTCACGGATGGGCAGGCGCAGGGTCGCCAGATCCAGATTGGCGGATCGCTCGTTGTGCACGAAAGCATCACCCTGCTTGTAGGAGAGCGACGGGATGGCGGCCAGGTCATCGCGGCCGGCCAGGCTGTTGACCAGACGGCGGAAGGCCTCCTCACCCTCGCCGCGGATCATGAAGTCGATCCACCGGGCCTCCGGCGCCGCTGCGATCTCCTCGTGCATCAGCGTGGCATGATAGCCGCCGATGGCGATCTTGGTCTCGGGACGCAGCGTCTTGAGCAGACGAGCGATCCTGATGCAGGTATCATACTGCCAGGCCATGGCCGAAAGCCCGACCAGATCGGGCTGCAGGCGTTCCATGAGGCGGCTCAGATATTTTCTGACGCTGCGCCGTTTCCTGATCAAATCAACCAGATGGACCTCATGTTCGGGATCGATATTGCCGCCGACACAGGCGATACCGTGGTTGGGCATATGTACGGCGGCCTCATGGATGATGATCGGCACCACGTCCGGCATGGATAGGAGCAGTACTTTCATGGCTTCACCGTCGAATCGTCCCGGGAAGCGCCCGCCAGTCCGTTGCCGGACCGTTCCGCGCCGTCAGGGGAACGCAGCGCGGCCTCGATACGGCTTTCCAATTGCGCCAGCGACAAACCGGCCACGGTACCCGCATCCAGGGAGGCGACCAGGTCGAGTTGAATGAGAGTGGGTTGCCTGGTGTTGAAGAGGAACCGCCCCGGGATAAACAGCCGGCCGGTATTGCTCAGCCGTACTACCTGGATGGGCGCCCGACACAACCGGGCGATCTTCAACGCCCCACGGTTCAAGGTGCCGAGACTGCCGTCGCGGCTGCGGGTGCCTTCCGGAAAGATGAAAAAATTGCCGCCGCCGCCAAGAAACTCCTCCATCCCTTCCACCTGATCGATCATCATCGACCCGTAGCGCCCGCCCCCATCGGCGGGGAAATAGCCGGCATGACGCAGCACCCAGCCGAAGATCGGTATTTTGAAAAAGACGGTCTTGACCACCGTCTTATGGCGTTCATACAGCGAAATAAGGATGAGCGGGTCGAGATAGGAGACGTGGTTGCAGACGATGACCGACGAGTGCAACGCCCGCGCGTGCCGGTCTATCTGCCAGCGCTGGCGCGGTGTCAGGGCCTGGAGCAGGCGGAAAAAACCTCGGTAGAACAGACTGTTGAACCGTTGGAAACGGGTTGCCCGATCCGGCAGGAAAAACGCAAACAGGTAACGCCAGGAGAAGAAAACAATGAAGCCGAAGGTGAAATAGAGCCAGCAGATGATGGTGACCGCGCCGTCGATCAAGCGATCAAAGCGGCCGGTCGCCCCCTGCTCACACGGCGTGATCGGGGTCATTTCTGATAATCAGACAGGTGTTGACGCCGCCGAAGGCGAAATTCTGCAGGGCGGCGATGCGCACCGGCTGCTCCTCGAGACGACGGACGTGGCGGATCATGGCGCAGCGGGGATCGACGTTTTCCAGGTTCAGCGTCGGGGCGATGAAACCCTGCTCCATCATGTAGAGCAGCAGCGCCAGTTCGATGACGCCGCAGGTGCCCATGGTATGGCCCATGTAGCTCTTCAGGCCGGTCACCCACGGGCGGTCGCCATAGACCGCGGCGATCGCCTGGGCCTCCACCACGTCGCCCATCTTG
>JAUVWB010000140.1 GCA_030604345.1 Desulfofustis sp.
GCGGAGGAAGCGGCCTTGCGGCTCGGAGAGCTGCACCGGCTCGATAACATTATCGGCAAGAGCGAACCGATGCGGGCAGTGTTCGGCGCCATCGAAGCGGCGGCGGCCAGCGACGTGACCGTGATCATTGAGGGAGAGAGCGGCACCGGTAAGGAATTGGTGGCCGGGGCCATCCATTATCGCAGCGGTCGGAAAGCCCAACCGCTGGTAACGGTGAACTGCAGCGCCCTGAGTGAAACGCTGCTGGAGAGCGAGTTGTTTGGTCATGTCCGTGGTGCGTATACCGGAGCGGTGCGGGACCGGGCCGGCCGCTTCGAGGAGGCGGCCGGCGGCACCATCTTCCTCGATGAGATCGGCGACTTGACGCCGCTGATTCAGGTCAAGCTGCTGCGGGTGCTGCAGGAGCGGGAAATAGAGCGAGTCGGTGAGTCTCGTCGTCGGCCCCTGGACATCCGGGTGATCACCGCCACCCATCACGACCTGGCCGAGCGGGTTCGTTCGGGGGTTTTCCGTCAGGATCTGTTCTACCGGCTCCATGTCTTCTCCATCGTTTTGCCCGCCCTTCGACAACGCCGGGAGGATATCCCCCTGCTGACCAGTCATTTCATCAACCGTTTCAACAAGAAAACGGGCAAACAGATCGTCGACGTGGCGCCGGCGGTCATGCGGTTGTTTCTCGACTATGACTGGCCGGGCAATGTCCGTCAGCTCGAGCATGCCGTTGAGCATGCCTTTGTCCTCTGTCGCGGTGATCGTGTCGAGGTCGACGACCTGCCGTTGGAGATCCGCAAGGCGCCGGTGTCCAGGGCAGGCGGCTACCGGGAGGCTGCCTCGACACCTTCGCGACATCGTGCCGGCAGACCTGATCGAGAGCATTTGCTGCACCTGCTGGCTGCCTGTGCCTGGAACAAGGCCGAAGTTGCCAGGCAGCTTGGGGTGAGCCGGACGGCAATCTGGAAGTACATGAAAAAATATACTATTCCTCTCAAGCCTCAGTAGCGGTTCTGTTTGCGCCAGCAGCTCCTCTCCTTGGCAATGGTAACGTTACTTTCGTTACTGGTAACGTTACTTTCGCCTGTGTGGCCTTCGCCGTGGTTTTTCCGCCTTCCCTGTCGGTAGTAAATAATTCTTTCGTAAACAAAATGTTACGTCTGTTTCCTGGTTAGCAACCGGAGGAGTGGCGGGCCGGCACGATTCTTGAGTACGAGAGAATGCCGGTGCACTTTTGCTGACGCTGCTGCTGGTGTGCCGGTCCTACATGGTGAGCAGCGGTTAAAGACTTTTTCGTCGGAGGAATCAATCCATGGCAACCGATCATCTCTACGCTACCCACACCCTCAAGAGCCCGGCCCAATTCGCCGCCCATCTGTTGGAGATAGCTGGCAAGAAGGGCTTTGTGGCGGCCAACCGGGCGCATATGGCTTTGGCCGATACGTTTCGTTCGCACGGTGCCGACGTGGCCGATGAATTCGATCTGCACATGATACAATTGTGCAAGCCGGAAAAGGCGGCCGACAGCCTGCAGACGAATCCTGAACGGGCCATTTTGATGCCCAAATTTGTTATGGCCTTCAGTCAGGACCAGCGGACCCAGATCCGCTTTCATCACTATTGCCGGGAGTCCATCTGTGCCATGGTCGACGATGCGGCCTTCCCGCAATCACTGGCTAAAACCTATCAGACAATCATAGCCATGATCGACGAAGCGGGCAGCCTGTTGAGCACGGCTGCCCGCTTCTCCGCCGATCAGCCATCTGCGCCAAGGAGCCTGTGATGATGAATACCCTACGAATCCTGCAGAAAAACCTGGTCTACGCCATCCCCGTTGCCATGATCCTCGGCCTGTTCGGCGGTGGTTTCCTCTTCGACGCTTCGGTTCTGAAGAACTTGATCATCCCCATCACCTTCATCATGGTCTATCCGATGATGGCCACGTTGCAGGTACGCAGCGTGTTTTCCGGCCAGGACGCACGGCTGCAGATCGCCACCCAGTTGATCAACTTCATCCTCGTACCGCTGCTGGTCTTCGGCCTGGGCAAGGTCTTTCTGCAAGGAGAGGAGATGAAGTACGGCCTCTGGGCGGTGGGTCTGTTCCTGATCGGGGTCCTGCCCGCCTCGGGTATGACCATTTCCTGGACCGGGTTTGCCGGCGGCAACAAGGAAGCGGCCACCAAGATGCTAGTTTTCGGCTTGATAATCGGTGCCCTGGCGGCTCCGCTCTACACCCGGGTGTTCATGGGGGCAACGGTAGAAGTGGATATGCTGCACATGTTCCAGCAGATCTGTTTTTTTGTCTTCGTCCCCTTGATCGCTGGCCTGCTTACCCAGCGTATCCTGATCAAAAAACACGGCCAGAAGGCCTGGGTGGAGGTCTATAAACCGTTGTTCCCGCCTTTTTCCGCTCTCGGCGTCACCCTTATCGCCTTCGTCGCCATGGCCTTGAAGGCCAAAACGATTCTTGCCGACCCCGGTGATCTGTTGGTGATCGCCCTGCCGTTGGTGGTCTTTTATATCGTCAACTACGTGGTGCTCTCTCTGGTCGGCAAGTTTTTCTTCAGTCGTGAGGATGCCATTGCCATGGTCTTCGGCGTGGTCATGCGTGATCTCTCCATCGCCCTGGCCATTGCCATGACCGCCTTTGGCCGGGACGGTTCGACCATCGCCCTGCTGATTGCGCTGGCCTATGTCTTCCAGATCCAGTCGGCTGCCTGGTATATCCGTCTGGTGCCATGGATCTTCGGCTCGGTCGCCGAAAAGAAAGCAACCGTCGCTCCTGCTCACTGAAGCAACACGCGCTCTCCCGCCGGCGGGCGGCCTCCGGGTCTGTCCGCCGGTTCAGGTCCAGCCCCACCTCTCTTTACCGCTCCTTCGTGATCGTTTCCTGTTGCCAGCCGCGTGCATCGGTTACCCGGTAAACTACGGCTGTTTGAAGAAAGGCTGTTCTCTCTGAAATTGTTTTCCGGTGGGCCGGAGCGCCGATCTGGTCAAATCTTTTTCCTTGACAAGGGGGAGATGGGTGCGGTAGGAAAATATAACAACGTTACACATTTTGGCTTTTATTTTTGTTTTAATTTTAAAAAAATAAATAAAATTAAACAAATAAACAGTTTTGTTGCTATGTAACAAATGTATCAACGAATCGGAATGCCGATCACTGGAGAGGAGGGCAGTCATGGAGAAGATCGAACTCCTTCGGCACAAGCGGCAACGTATCGCGCTTGGCGGCGGTCAGGAACGGATCGACAAACAGCATGAGAAAGGCAAGCTGACTGCCCGGGAGCGGCTGCTCGCCCTGTTCGATCAGCAGACCTTCGTCGAACTCGATGCCTTCATCGCCTGCCGATGCACCAATTTCGGCATGGACAAGCTCGGCTTCGAGGGAGAGTCGGTGGTGACCGGCTACGGCCGGGTGGACGGCCGGCTGGTGTACGCCTTTTCCCAGGATTTCACGGTTACCGGCGGGGCGCTGGGAGAGATGCACGCGCGTAAGGTGGTCAAGGCCATGGATGCCGCCGTCAAGGTCGGGGCGCCGATCGTCGGTCTCAACGATTCCGGCGGCGCCCGCATCCAGGAGGCGGTCGACGCCCTGTCCGGCTACGGCGAGATCTTTTATCGCAATGCCATCTATTCCGGAGTGATTCCGCAGATCTCGGCGATCATGGGTCCCTGTGCCGGCGGGGCCGTCTACTCGCCGGCCCTGACCGATTTCATCTTCATGGTGGATCAGACCTCGCAGATGTTCATTACCGGACCGCAGGTGATTCGTACGGTGACCGGCGAGCAGGTGAGCGCCGAAGAACTCGGCGGCGCCATGACCCACAATCGGACCAGCGGCAATGTCCACTTCCTGGCCGCATCCGATCAAGACTGTCTGGCCGGGATCAGGCGGTTGCTCTCCTATCTGCCGCCCAACAACCAGGAGAAACCGCCCCTGCACCACCGTGGTGACGATCCGAACCGGATGATCGAGGTCTTCGACACCATCATCCCCGATCACCCCAACAAGCCCTACGATATGCACGAGATCATCAGGCTGGTGGTCGACGACGGTGATTTCCTCGAGTATCAACCCTATTTCGCCACCAACCTGATCACCGTGTTGGCCCGGGTGGCCGGCCAGCCGGTGGGCATCATCGCCAATCAGCCGGCAGTGATGGCCGGTTGCCTCGATCTCAACGCCGGCGACAAGGCGGCCCGTTTCATTCGCACCTGCAGTGCTTTTCACCTGCCGTTGCTGACCTTCGTCGACGTGCCCGGCTTTCTTCCCGGCACCGCTCAGGAACATGGCGGCATCATCCGCCACGGCGCCAAGATCCTCTATGCCTACAGCGAGGCCACGGTGCCGAAGATCACCGTCATCACCCGCAAGGCCTACGGCGGCGCCTACGTGGCCATGTGCTCGAAGTCGCTCGGGGCGGATCGGGTGGTTGCCTGGCCGACCGCCGAGATTGCGGTGATGGGCTCGGAAGGGGCGGTTAACATCATCTTCAAGAACGATCTGGCTCGGGCCGATGATCCCGAGGCCGCCCGACAGAAGATCCTCGCCGACTATCAGGCCGAATTCGCCACGCCATACAAGGCTGCGGAGCGCGGCTTCGTCGACGATGTCATCGAACCACGAACCACCCGGCAGCGGATCATCGACGGGCTGGCCATGTTGGATGGCAAACGGGAGCGGCGTCCGGCCAAGATTCACGGCAACATCCCGCTCTGAGCATCAGGAGGACGATCCATGGATATCATGGCCTTGCTGGCGACATTCGGTGATCCGGCACAGATCGTCGAGATGAGTCTGGCCGAAAAGATGATGGCCGGGTTGGCCACCACGGTGCTGGGCATGGGGGTCACCTTTGTCGCCCTTATCGTGCTGCAGCTGGTTATCGCTCTGTTGGGCCGGCTCTGTCGGCCGCCGGAGGACCACGCCGCTACGGTCGAGACCACGGTCGCGGCCGGGGTTGAGCCGGTCAACGAGCCGACGGTCGCGGCCATTGCCACAGCGCTGGCCGTCATGCTGCAGGCGGCGCCGCAGGATCTGGTGATCAGGGAGATCAGACGGGTCGGGGCGCCGCCCTCGGCCTGGAGTCGGGCAGGTATCGGCGAGCAGATGCGCGATGAGGGATAACCAGAAAGCGGATGTGATCCGGGAGGATGAGTCATGAGACGATTCAGGGTGGTGGTGAACGGCAGCGAATTTGAAGTGGCCATCGAGGAACTGGGCGGCACCTCTGTTCCGGGTCATCCGGCAGTCGCACCGGTGTCTCCGGCGGTTGCGGCGGCTCCCGCTTCAGCTTTCGTCCCGTCGCGGCCGGCGGCGCAACCGGCGGCGGGGGAGGCCGGAGCGGTTGTCGCCCAGATGCCGGGAA
>JAUVWB010000135.1 GCA_030604345.1 Desulfofustis sp.
GACCATCAACCCGCCGGCCCCGGAATCGGTAGCGTAGGGATCGGTCGACTCCGGCAGACGCGAGTAGAGATCGACCCGATTGCCGGGGCGAATAAGCTCCGCCATGGAATTGATCTCGTCGACCTGGATGGTGATGGCACGGAACCCCTCCCGCACAGTCCCGGCAAAATCCCGCGGGATCTTCAGATCGATCACTTCCTCGGTGAGCATTTTTCCCTCTGCCAGCTTTTTGGTGAGCACGGCGCCGGCAACCGCATTGAAATTGCCCGGCAGGATCACATCGTCGCCGACGTATTCGCTGGGAACCGAGCGCACCGCCATGCTATCGGTGTCAACCTTGGTACCCGGCTCCAGGTCCCGGTTGGCGACCACCACCTCGGTCATCTCTTTGGGCTTCGGGGTCAACTCCCGGCGCAGCCGTTTCTCCTCGAGATGCAGGAACAGCAACGTGCCAATGCCGGCCAGCACTGCAAACAATGCAGCCACCACAAAGAGCCCCCAGGGGCGAATCCGCCGTTCCTGCTCCTTTGTCTGTTCACCCATGTTTCTTCCTGTTGCGGTCTGTATTAAAGGTCGTGCAGCAGATGTTCAAAATCCTCGATAATTTTCTTGCCTGGCCAATCCGGTGTCGCGGGGTCCGGCCAGGAAGGATGTTCAATGAACTCCTTCAGGTCATGCAGCGCGGTCATCACCTTTTTCACCTTTTCGGCATCTTGCTCGACCTCCCGATCAAAGGTACTGCTCGGCGGATCGGAGATCGCCACGGCAAACGAATAGCTCCGATATTTGTCGAACATCATGGTCTGCACCATGGAGAAAAGCGACGGGGCGGCGATCAGCGACGTGACCAGCGCCCCGACAACAACCAGGTATTCGACGGCGGATTGCCCTTTTTGATTGGCCAACAGCGGTTGCTCGCTTACGGCGCGTTTGGACATGGTCACCTCACTCAACCAAATTGATGACGACGGCGGTCATGCCGTCATGCCGGGTGAGGACCACGTGGGCTTCCGCCCGCCCCTTGTGAAAAACCAGCACGCCGCGGTCGTCGCCAACCTGATCCACCTGCCGGCTCCAGTTGCGATCCATAAAGTAGCTGCGATAGAAATTGCCGTTGCCGGCCACTGAAAAACCGTTGCGCAACTGCAGCACCCGCCCCTGCTTGCCCGGATCGCTGGTCGCCAGATCATGGACGACCCGGCTCCCCTGCATCGCCGGGATAGTGTCGCCCAGTGGCGGACGATCACCGTCGAGTTCGCTGAACGCCAGATAGCCGGTCGCCCCCAGGCCGTCGTCTCGCACCTGGACGTATTCCATCTGCCGGCCGTCAAAACGCGACAGGATCTGCCACGGTGGGAAGGCTGCCCGGCGGCAGGTTTCTTCACTACTACCGCATTGCCACAGCTCATGAAAGTAGGCGACTACCGCCGCCGCCGGACGATGGCTGATCAGGTGCTGCGCATCGGTCGGCAAACCGTTGACCATCATCGCTTCGCCGACCGGCCTGATCTCCAGCCACTCCGGCGCATCTGCCCGGCGTACGGCCTCGGCCGCCGGTACAGCCAACAGGAGCGTCATCTGCAGGGCGCCCACAGCCGCCGCTTGGATCAGCAGGTTACTCGCCATAATAGTACAACCCTTCATGGCTTTTGCTGGTCCGCTTGTCTCCCTCCAGATGCTCATAGGGCATCAGATCGTCCTCCACATGACCGAAGTCCGGACCATGCGGTAACACGATCGAGACCGGCACGACATGCGAGGCGATATTGACCCCGCGCTGAAGCAGATCGATTGCTTTATTGAATATCTTGGAGACCGGTGCGAGCAGTGCGGTTACCACCAACCCTCTGGATTCCGATGAGGCCTGGTCAGTCGATCCGGCATTCCAGCCGCGGGCAAGCACCGATGCCGACGCGTGCATGGTGATCGGGTGGTCATCGACCGCCGTTTGGCTCAGGTTGGGGACTACCTGTTGGGTGTTGCGGACGTCCACGGTGAAAGAACTGGTGAAATAGCCGTTGGGTTTTAGCGCATCGAACTTGCCGGGGACCCCGAGCACATGCAGAAGCTCGCCAAACCGGCTGATCACCCAGTTGATCAGGGATAGCAGATCATTAACCAACCCGCCATCCATCAGACCCGACGTGGGATCGGGGCTGTTGCGCCTGGCTCTTTTCCCCCCACTGAAGTGCGACGGCCCGCCGACAAACAGCGATTCACCACGATGATCGACCCACAGCGGATTAAACGCCGTCAGCGGCTGCGCATCCGGGCTGCCGTAAGCGGCGGCGGCAGGGTCGCTGAAAAACAAGGTGTTTCCACGCGCTCGCGTCTCGTTGAAGTCCCGTCGCCCGGTACGCTGATCGCTCGATGTACCCTGCATCAACGGCTCATCATGATCGAACCAGGCGGTATACTCCCAGGCCTCGAAGCGGGTCTGCTGAATGGCCGCTTGTTTGATGTCGATATATTTGCCCAGCAGCGGGATCAGCAGAAAGAGCGGCATGAGCACCAGGGCGGCGAGGATGACGCATTCGGTGGCGGCCTGCCCGCTTGGGGAGCCTGGCGGCCTCGGGCCAGAGGTGTTCATAGCAGTTTCCCCAAAAGCTCGCGCAGCTTCTTGAGTACCTTGTCAAGACCCGGAACCGCGGCGGTGTCCTGATGCCTGAGCCAGATGATTTTCTGCTGCAGCACCAGCCCGATGAAGCGATCCAGGTCACTGGTCTTGGCCAGACGCGCTTGCCAGAAGGGACTGAACAGATTGGCCCGCTCCGTTTTTCCATCCTTGCGGCGGAAATAGCGCAGATCGTCAGGACGGCAATGGTAGACTTCGGCCTTGGCAATGGCCGCCAGCGAACCGTCCACCTCGGCAGCTCGCTCGAGATCGAAGGGACCGGCAACGGTCGGCCCCTGTTTTTCGATATCACCCAGCGGCCTGACGACGCCGACCAGGAAAAAGGGACTGACAAAGGCGAGCGATTCGCTGTCTTCCTTGCCCGGCACCACGTCCCGATAGCCGCGCAGATTGGCGTAGGGCTTGTCCGGCACCTCATTGGCGGCGATCTTGGCTCCGGACTCGAGCCCGCTCACGGTATGTTCGGCGGCGCCGCCATAAGCAGGAGGCTGGCCGTAACGTTTGAGGCTCTTTGGCATATCGGCAAGAGACAGCCGCTGTGTACCGCCATTGGCCTGATAGGCACCGCCGCCCATGGGCAGTCCCGGCAATTTGACATGGTGGTTGCGCCACCTCGGAAAGACGCGGTAGGAGATCTCTTCAGTCCAATCCGCCGTATCGACGGCGGACCAGACATAGGCAGAGTCCTTATGCCGGATTTCCGATCCCCCTTTGCTCTCAAGACCAAACGACAGAGAGGCCTTGGCCAACCGCAAATTGACACCGAAATGCCCCTTCAGCTTCCAGCCCCGATCCTTACGGATTCCATTGACCGGCGTGGTATCGCCGCTGCTGAACTGGTCGCGCCCCGTACGCAGCGTCGCTGCCAGCCGCCCCATGCCGTCGATCTGCTCCGGGCTGTTGCTCTTCTGATGAAGCGCGTAGCGTTTGCTGAAACCGGCATAGTAGGACGGAATGTGGCCGGCCAGCGCGACCACGCCCAACGGCGACAGGCGGGCGCCATGCTCTCCGGGGCTGATCAACCGCTCGACGACATTGCCGCCGGGAGTCCCCGGAACATTGTCTTCCAGGCTCTGAAAAATGCCATTGGCCGCCAACAGCAGGGTGGTCAGATGGTAGACCTCCTGACTGACCGAATAGACCTGGTTGATGGTCGATATACCCTTGATCAGGATCGGCTCGATCTTGCGCAGGACCGAGGTCATCCCCTTTCCCGCATCGAACACCGCTGCGCCCAGTGAATTCAGCACGACACCAGCCTCGGCCAGGATGACGGTGGCATCCAGCACGCCACCGATGACCTCCAGGGTCTCGCCGATGGCGGTCACTTCATCGGCCCAGCTGAGCAAGCCGACCATCTGGCCGATCGCCACCTCGTTGGCCACCATCGCCCGGTTGGTGTAGGCGGCAAAATTCATGGCCCGGGCCTCGAACAGGGAAGCGGAATAGGCAGCACTATCCGCCCCGTTCTGCAGCTGCATTTTCTCGGTGACCAGCCGGCCGGACTTGAAGAGAAAGACCAGGGACAGCAGGATGATGCCGATAAAAGCCAGAAAGAGAACGGTCGCCTGCCCGCGCTGATTGGTCCGCAGAAACTGATCCGCTCGACGCCTGCGAACGGTCTCTACCCGGTGGTCAACCACAGCGCAGATTATTTCGAAGGCGGCTCGACGTAGTTCTGCAGACTTTTATCAGTCTCTGCTTGTGTCTTTGCGTTTCCGGCGGCAGTCTTGGCGTCATCAACGGCATCTTGAGCAGCCTTTGAATCCCCAGCAATGGATTCGCTCATGGCGGCGGTCTGACTTCTGATCGTCTGCCCGAAATAGGCAAAAGCGGCAATGGCGGCAACGGCTATCAGGGCCACGATAATGATATACTCCGTCATGCCCTGTCCGCGCTTGTTACGCAACAATCTCATAGCTGGCTCCTTTCCATCGTTCTACCTGCATCATTTCAAACCCCATCCGCTCCGGCTAACCGGGGACAACCGAGGCGGGTCTGGGCGACAGAGATACTCCCCCTGAACTCGACCTCATTGCGCTGTTGTAAAACTACATCAGCCTATCACTATCGATTCGGGATTATCAAGCGTTTTTATGCAGATCAGGGACGTTGGCACCAGGTCTCTGAAGTTGCCCAACCTACTGACCGGAGCTGTAAAGCAGCCTGCCATCCAGATTTCAGGCGCCAATCTCGGTGATGAGCGCAGCGGATTATCGGCATTGAAACAGGAGACGTTTTACCACCATTTCGGTAATCTACTCAGACTTAACCGGCCAGACGGAAAAGCCCTTGGTCTGTTTGTGGCCGACGCCGACCGCTCCCTTGGTGAGGTAGAGGGCGAAGGCCCAGTCGCCATCGAACCCGCTGGTCGTTGCCGACCAGTAGGTGTCGCGAACGTCGGTGAACGGATGTGCGGCCGGCAGCGCCGGGCTGTGTTGGGAGGCGTCCACCAAACTTTCCAGCTCACGGATGGTCGGCAGCCGCCACGGTTGGCCGGTCCGCTCGGCCAGCTCGGCAACCACGGCCCTGGCCATCGCCCAGTCGCAGGGTGCGCAGTCGAGGGCTGCCTGCTGTTGCCACCTCAGTCCGGTCAGATCATCGAGCACCCCAGTGCGCTGCCGCCTGAAACGCGGCTCCGGCCACGGCCGCCCCCGCTGCAGTTCGCCGTCCTGACCGGTGGCAGCACAATCAATCGGGTCGCCCTGCTCATCAAAGCACTGGGTCTGGCCGGTTCGCACAACGGTATCGCTGTCACCGCAGACCGGCCAGAGCCAGAAAAAATCACGTTTGTTGCCGTAGAACATGCGGGCGCCCTCCAGGTGGATATACCAGGCGTAGGCGGGGGCGATGGCGGCGGTGGTGGAGGTCCAGTACCAGCCCAAAAATAGGTTGCGAAACGGA
>JAUVWB010000297.1 GCA_030604345.1 Desulfofustis sp.
GCCGACCGGACGGCTGGCCCCGGGCACCAGGACGACGAGCCGTTCAGCGTCCATCTGATCTCTCCATTCGTGTTATCCGTTGGTCGGCCAAGGCCCTATCCAGCAGCACCAGGCTGTTGTTCAGGGAAAGACCTGCGGCCGTGACATCCACCGCACAGCACAGGCAGCACCGGCTAAACGGACGGCTGATCACGTCGGCCCCGCTGCTCTGACCGCCAATGAACGATTCCAGGGCGCCGTTTTCCATCCACAGCCGGTAGTTCCGGTAATGATCGCGCCCCGCCAGGCGTTCCACCAGCGGAATGGCCAGACGTCCATAGACAAAGCCCTTGAGACCTGCCGGTACCTGACTGAAGTCGGCAAGGACGATGGCGCCCCCCGGCCGGACCATGCGCCAGGCGTTCTTATAGACGGCCCGGGCGGCGGCGGGATGTTTTTCGTGCAGTGCGAAAGAGATGATGGCGCAATCGAAGGTATTGGCCGAAAAAGTCGTCTGTTCCGCATCGAGCAGGTGATATTCGATGGTCTCCGGTCCGCGCTGTTTGGCCTGGGCGAGCATGGCCAGCGAATTGTCGATGCCGCACAGCGTTCGTTCCTGGCCGACCAGCAGGCGCAGTTGCTCTCCGGTGCCACAACAGATGTCGATGACCGAGCGGAACCGTCGATAGCCGATATAGGTGGCGATATCCCGGCGGATCGTTCGCAGCAGCGGTGAAAGCACGTGGTCGTAGAGTGGGGCGATGGCACGGTAGGGATCGGCGGTCATCTGGTGGTCGTTAACGGGAAGATCGGGGAGCGGTCGGCGTCGTCTGCATGGGTGGATAGTAAATGGCGACGCCGGTTTTGCAAAGGAGAAACTGGACGGTGCCCGTGTTGTCCCTTGTGCTTTTGCACCTTGGATATACCGTATGATTCGATGACGGCAACCGTTGGTTGTCACCGCACCACACTCCGGCGCGAGGCACGCTCCGGCGGTTGCCATGGGATGTATCGGGATACAAACAAGGTCCCCATAAAACAAAATTTCACCAAGAGCCATGATACGTATCATTTTCTTTGTTACCATTTTCAGCGCCCTGAACCTGTGGGGCTGGCTGTCCAACGCTCAAGCGGAATCGGCCGCCGGAACAACCGATGACTGTTTTTCTACCGCCTGGCCGCATGAACACAGTGAGCTGGCCGTTGATCCGAGCCTGCATTTCGGTCGACTGGACAACGGTCTGCGTTATGTCCTGCGGAAGAATAGCGAGCCGCGCGAGCGGACCGCCATCTACCTCGGGATACTTGCCGGATCGGTGCAGGAACGCGATGACCAGCGAGGCCTGGCTCATTTTGTCGAACATATGGTGTTCAA
The DNA here is from genome assembly GCA_030604345.1 of Desulfofustis sp. The sequence goes on from JAUVWB010000297.1 coordinate 1,355, forward strand.
CGGTTCCACCCATTTTGCGCCGGGTGAGCTGATCGATTACTTCCAGTCCATCGGCATGAGTTTTGGTGGTGATACCAATGCGTTGACCGCCTACGACCGGACGGTCTACAAGATCATTCTGCCCAACTCGGCCAGGCAGGATCTCCAGCAGGGCCTGCTGGTGATGAGTGATTTCGCCCGCGGGGCCATGTTCGATCCCGGCGAGGTGGATCGGGAACGGGGCGTGATCCTGGCCGAGATGACCGCCCGCGATTCGGCCGGCTATCGTGCTTTCGTGGCCGAATCGGCGTTCACCCTGCGTGGCACCAGAGCGGCCGAGCGAATGCCCATCGGGGTGATGGAGGTGCTCAACCAAGCCGGCAGCGAAGACCTTCGTGCCTTTTACGATGCCTGGTATCGGCCGGAGAACATGATCCTGGTGCTGGTGGGAGATTTCGACACCGCCGAGGCTGAAGCATTGGTGCAGAACCACTTCGCGCCTCTCCACGGGCGGGGGGAGGCGCCGTCGTGCCCCGATCTGGGCCGACTGGCCCATCGGGATGTCGATGCCTTTTACCATTTTGAACCGGAACTCGGATCCACCGAAGTGGTGCTTGAGACGATGAGCGGCAAGCAGCCCGAACACGACTCTCTGGAGCTGCAGCGGCGCTCGTTGTACCGGCTGCTGGTCGGGCGGATGCTCAACCATCGTCTCGGCAGATTGGTGGAGGATCCGGCAACGGTGATCAATACGGCAGGCTATTACGAGACAACCCTGTTGGATCGGTTTCGGCTTGCCGGTGTCCGCGCCAAGGTCGAGGCCGAACAGTGGCAACAGGGGCTCGCCGAGACCGACCGGATCATACGCCAGGCCCTGACCTACGGATTTACCCCATCCGAAGTGGATCGGGTCAAACGGCAGCTGCTTGCCGAGCTGGATCAAGCGGTACAGACCAGCCAGACGAGAGACTCGGTGACGCTGGCCACCACCCTGTTGTCGCATCTCCAGGCCGACCGGGTGATGATGTCGCCGGAGCAGGAACGCGATCTCTACACACCGATGCTCGAAGCCGTGACGGTGGAAGAACTGGCGGCCTTGTTCCAGGATGAATGGCGACGTGGCACCGTGCTCGTCAAGGTTATCGGGGCCACCGAACTGCCGCTGGCCGAGGCGCCGGAGCAGATTCTGGAAGCCTATCGGGCCCTCCAGGAAGCCGCGGTTGTGCCTCCGGATGCCCCGGAAGCGTTAGCGTTTCCCTACCTGCCGGTACCAGATGTCGGGCCGATACCTTCTGAACAAAAAGCGTTCGGCGATATCGGGGCGGTACGCTACCGTTTCGGTGACGAACTGGTGGTCAACGTCAAACGCACCGATTTTCAAAAGGAGCCGGTGGCAGTCTCCGTCCAGTTCGGTCAGGGAAAGAAAGGCCTGCCGCGCCCCGGGCTCGATCTGCTGGCGGCGGCGGTGGTCAATAATTCCGGCAGCGGCCGCTATCGGGCCACCGAGTTGCAGCAGATTCTGGCCGGCAGCTCGGTGCAGTTCAGGTTCCAGGTTGGTGAGGAAGCATTTTCCTGGGAGGGGCAGGCGCTACAGTCCGATCTGGAGAAGCTCCTGCAGATGATCCAGACGGTGCTGGTCGATCCAGGCTTCCGGCAGGATGCCTATGAGCGGGCCATGGAGAACTTCGCCCTGATGTATCGGCAGATGCCGAACAGTGTGGAAGGGGCGGTACGGCTTTTTCTCGAAC
>JAUVWB010000256.1 GCA_030604345.1 Desulfofustis sp.
CTGCTGCTCAGGTAAAGGAAGACGGCAAGACCCAGGAAATTCCATCACTGAAACCTTAGGAACGCCGTGTCGTCCATGTCAGCCTCCAGGACGATCCCGGCGTCAGGAGCAGAAGCATCGGCGAAGGCCTGTTTAAAAAAATTCTGATTTATCGACCTGGAAAGACTCGCAAGAGCAGCGTCCGGAAACGCTCCCGCGGCGGTAATCGCCGCAGAGGCAACAGTCGCCAGGAGGAGTAGAGGGCGATCCCCAGAGGTACGTTACTCTCTCCACACGGTGGACACAAAACGGCCTATCCTCACATCCGCCGTGTCTCCGGGACAACCTCTTTCCGGAAACACTGGTGACCAGCAATGACGTCGACTGACAGGACCACCATCGCCTCCATCTCAACTCCTCCCGGAGCCGGAGGCATCGGTATCGTCAGGATCAGCGGACCGCACTCTCTTGCCCTGCTGAAACAGGTGTTTCGGCCGGCAGCGCACCACTGCCCCTACGAATCACATCGCGTGTACTATGGGATGATCGTCAATCCTACCACGGCTCGTCCCCTGGACGAAGTCCTGGCCGTTTACATGCGCGGACCTCGCTCCTATACCCGCGAGGATGTGGTTGAGATCAGCGGTCACGGCGGGTATCTCGTTCTGCAATCCATACTCGAGCTGCTTCTGGCCTGTGGAGCCGAGCTGGCACAACCGGGAGAATTCACGAAAAGAGCATTTCTCAACGGCCGCATTGATCTGACGCAAGCCGAAGCGGTTATCGACATTCTCTCGGCTCGAACGAAGAAAGGGGTCGATCTGGCTCTTGAGCAGATGAGCGGCGCCCTGTACCGCTCGGTCGAATCGATCCGTCAGCGATTGGTGCAGATCAAGGCGCTGCTTGAGGTTGCCCTCGACTTTCCTGAAGAAGACGTGGAGATCGTTGACCGTGCCACGCTGCTCACCACCTTGCATACGGAAGTGCTCATACCGCTGCGCCGACTCATCGACAGCGGGAACCAGGGGCGGATCATCCGGGAAGGCGCGACGGTAGTCATTGTCGGCCGACCCAACGTCGGCAAATCGAGCCTTCTCAACACCCTGCTGCAGCAGGAGCGGGCCCTGGTAACACCGCTTCCGGGCACCACCCGGGATACCATCGAGGAATATCTCGATCTCAACGGGTTGCCCATCCGGCTCATCGACACCGCAGGAATCCGGGAAAACGCCGACGAGATTGAACAGCTCGGTATCCGTCGAGCGCACGAATCAATCAATCGAGCCGATCTCGTGCTTTTCCTCATCGACGGGTCTCGAGGACTCTCTGAGGAGGACCGGCATCTCTTCCGGACGGTTGAACGGAAACCACTCCTTGTGGTGATCAACAAGTCGGATCTGCCACAGGCTCTGCAGATCAGAGACGAAGCTGAGATGCTCGCCGGAGCGATTGCCATCTCCGCACGCCACCACAACGGTCTGGACGTTTTGCGACACCAGCTGTTCGAACGTCTCACCGGTGGCAATGAGCAATGGCAGGAAGAGGGCTGCGCCCCGAATCTTCGCCAGAAAGTCGCCCTCGAACACGCCGAACAATCCCTGCTGCAGTTCCGACAAGGGATCGAAAACGACGTCGAGCATGACCTGGTGACTGTCGATTTGTCAGAGGCGTTGAACCAACTCGGCGAGATTGTCGGAGAAACGACCAGTGATGAGGTGCTCGAACGCATCTTCAACCAGTTCTGTCTCGGCAAATGACAATGCGTTCCGCTCGTGACGTTAACCACCGTCGAGAGCCACCAGCGGCTCGCAGGAGCCGGTCTCATCAACAAAATGTCCTCTCCCTCGCGAATCTCGACTGGCACCTGCACTGGCCGCACACCCGGAACGACAGGTTATGGCGCCACAGCAACGCCGCTGCCCGATACCACACCACAGCACCGAACGATTGCCTCCCGACAAACCGGACCGTCAACCAGCAGGAAACAAGATGAGTGACCTGAATACTTTCGATGTGGCGGTGATCGGCGCCGGCCACGCCGGCTGCGAAGCAGCACTTGCAGCCGCCCGGCTGGGGTGCAAGACGCTGATTACCGTCATCAATGTCGACACCATCGGCGCCATGTCATGCAACCCTGCCATCGGCGGACTCGCCAAAGGACATCTGGTCCGTGAAATCGACGCGCTCGGCGGCGAAATGGCACGCAACATCGACGCCACCTCTATCCAGTTCCGCCGCTTGAACACCAGCAAAGGACCGGCCGTTCGCTCCTCACGTGCCCAGGCCGATCGGCTGCTGTATCGTCTCCGCCTGAAACAGGTGCTGGAACAGCAACCCAACCTGAACATCCGTCAGGCCGTGGTGGACCGCCTTCTCGTCGAAGACGGTCGGATCGTCGGATTGGTCACCTCCCTGGACGAACAGGTCCGGGTCAGGGCGGTGGTGGTGGCCACCGGTACTTTTCTCAACGGTTTGATCCATATCGGCTTGAAAAACTTCCCGGCCGGCCGCATGGGCGATGCTCCCTCGGTCAGTCTGGCCCAGTGGTTTCGTGAACAAGGTTTTCATGTCGGCCGGATGAAGACCGGCACCGTACCCCGACTCGATGCCACCACCATCGATTATTCCCGGCTGGAACCGCAATACAGCGACGAACCTCCGTCTTTTTTCTCGTTTGACAACCAGGGTGCCTACCGGCAGCCACAATTCCCCTGTCATATTACCTACACCAACGAGAGAACCCATGAGATAATCAGGGGAGCAATCGATCAATCACCGCTTTTCGCCGGAATCATCGAGGGTGTCGGGGCTCGCTACTGCCCGTCTATCGAAGACAAGGTGATGCGTTTCCCGGAAAAGAACCGCCATCAGATTTTTTTGGAACCGGAAGGCATAGAGACAACAGAAGTCTATCCAAACGGCCTGCCCACCAGCTTGCCGCTTGCCACACAGATCGAGATGGTCCGCAGCATCGAGGGATTGGAGCAAGCCGTGATCATCAGGCCCGGCTACGCCATCGAGTATGATTACGTGGACCCGCTTGAGTTGTTGCCATCGCTGGAAACAAAACGCATTCGCGGCCTATATCTGGCCGGGCAGATCAACGGCACATCCGGTTACGAAGAAGCCGCCGCCCAAGGACTGATTGCCGGGATCAACAGCGTCCGCTCCATCAGGGGGAGCGCCCCCTTGATCATCGACCGATCCCAGGCCTATATCGGTGTGCTCATCGACGATCTGGTGACCCGGGGTACCAAAGAGCCGTACCGGCTGTTCACCTCGCGTGCCGAATACCGGCTGCTGCTGCGAGAAGACAACGCAGATGCGCGGCTTTCCGAAATAGGTTATCACATCGGCCTGCTTCCCGAACCACGTTACCGCGTTTTCCGGCGTAAACAGCAGGAAATTGCAACTGGCATCACGACGTTGGAAAGCGTTTCCGTCAAGCCTTCCGCCATGCTGGATAAGGCACTGGCCGCTTACGGCAGTACACCGGTGAAACAAAAAACGAC
>JAUVWB010000300.1 GCA_030604345.1 Desulfofustis sp.
CGAAGGACGAAACCTGGTCGGTCCCAGCATTGTCGGCCGCCAGCTCATCCAGTTTGCGGAGAAGCTGCGCTGTGGCGGGTTCTCTTTCTCGGCCCAGACCTCGCAGGCCGAATTCTCCGCTCTGCTGGACTTGAGCGTCGAGCTCAAACTACCTGCGGAAAGCATCAAGCAGGCCCGCGAGCTGCTGGTTGCCAACAACATCTTTACCATCGAGATCGCCCATCACTATGTGGGCTCGTCCGGAGCCATGACCAGGGAGCAGCGCACCGTCTGGCAGGGTCAGGACACCGGCGATTTTCTCTATTCCCCGACGCTGATCTACCAGGCCCTGTTCGACTCCGTGGCCCAGACGCACGGGGATGTGGTACTGGGTCAGGACATCGATATCGACAACACCCGGTCCGTCAGCGAATACATGCTGCATTTCACCAAAGCCCATTTCTCCGACATGATGCAGCATGTCCACTACCCGGATTACGATAGCTATACCGTTGGGCATTCGGTCCGTGTCGCCGCCCTGGCGGTCTTTCTCGGCAATGCCTTCAACTGGAGCGAGGAGATGTTGCTGGCCCTGGGGACCGCCGGCCTGCTGCACGATATCGGCAAGAGTAAGATCTCCGAACAGATCCTCTATAAGCCGGGCAAACTCAACAAAGACGAATTTGCCGAGATCATGGCCCACTCCCGAATCGGCGCCGAGATCCTACTCGCGCACAAGGACTCTTCTCCGCTCGACATCGCTGCCGCCTGGGGTCACCATATCCGTCATGACGGTACCGGCTATCCGCGTCAACCCGATTGGGCGGTCAGGCATCCGATAACCTCGCTTTTACAGATCTGTGACGCCTTCGAGGCCCTTACCGCTGCGCGGCCCTATAAACCGGCGCTTTCACCGCACGTCGCCTACGGGATCATGCTGCGCGACAAAGGTGGTTTCCACCCAACCATGCTGGCTTCGTTCATCTCGGTCATCGGCCTCTACCCGCCGGGTACCATGGTCCGTCTCTCCGACGGCAGCCGGGGGTTGGTCATGCTCAGCGGCCCGAGAATCGACCGCCCCCGAGTCAAGATAACAAAAGCCCCCGACGGCACCGAACTCTCCGGGGCCGATCGCTACCAGATCAATCTGGCCGCCGGGGAACACCGATCCCTTAGCGTGGAGGAACTGCTCCTCAACGAGGCGCTTTTCTGAGTTTATCTCCGGGTCGGCTGAAACAGTATGCCTTCATCAAGACAGCGGCTCAACCTTTCACAGAGCCGCTGCAGGCCGGGCCTGGTGACCTCCCCGCAGTCGGCCTTCATGCGAGTGGCCAGCGTGCCTTCCTGGAAAATAACAGAAAGTGCCTGCAGATGCGGATCGACTCCGGGCACGCACCGGGCCCAGTGTCGCCAAAAATCACCACCGGTGTGCAGTGCCGGGGGGAGGCCGAAGGCCGCGCCCAGATCGGGGTCGATGATCGGCGCTTGCTCCGCCCGCTCGATACAGGCCCGTAACTGCTGATGGAGCAGCTGCGTGGGCAGCCGGTTCAAGGCCATGATACGCTCCCCCCCGGCTTCTGCGAAGAAGCGCACCACCCCGCAGATCAAGGCAGCCACGCCGATGTCGGCAGCCGGGCATTCCTGGGAATCGATCACTCTGATCTCGATGGTATCGCGCTCAAAACGGGCGATCGCCCCGCGGGCGTTGGCCCACTCATGCTGCAGGATCCCCCGTGGGTCATGCGGCTTCAACTGTTGGTAGAGCGGCTGAAGAATAGTCTGGCGGTAATCGGCACGGTCATGGATCGGTTCGGGTACGATCAGCCCGGTCACCTCGGGGATTCTCGCACAGTTTTTGCCGTAATGATCCATTCGGGCATCCAATAGGCCGGTGTCGCGTCCATCCTGAAACGGCGAAGAGGCAGCCAATGCCGGAATAAACGGCAGTATCGCCCGGACCGCCCCATGTAACCGGAAAAATTCGTCATCTCCCTGGAAAGGCAGATTGATATGCATCGATTGCAGATTGGACCAACCATGCCCGCGACAATCAAAAATCGCATTGAAGGCCTGGTAGATGTCCCGATCGTCTTCTTCCCAGAGTTTCGTCTCAGCGAGCGGGTCCATCAACGGATGCGTGGCGCCGGGCAAAAGGATCGCGTCATGCGGCGCCAGCAAGCGATTGATCATCCGGATATCGTCCTGGAACGTCTGGGCCAGCCCGGAAAGCGAAGAGACCGGCGCCGCGGTTTTCAGCTCAACCACATGCTGGACCAATTCGTTGGACCAGCACAAATCACCATGACACCGTTCGTTGACGATCACCCCATGCTCGTCACGCAACAGGAGGGCGGCGAGTGGTCTGATCCGCCAATCCCGCCGGTCGACAATCATGTATTCGATCTCGATGCCGTACCCGTCAAACAGGTGGAGTTGTCTCTTCATAGCCCCTTCTTTTTAATGATTCTTCGCAAGAAAGACTGGATGATGCTCTGGTAGAGCGCGTCCTTCAAAACGGCATCCTCGATCCCTTCATCGATATTCGGGTTGTCGTTGACCTCGATGACGTAAAACCGATTCCCCACCTGTTTGATATCGACCCCGTACAAGCCGTCTCCGATATGCTGGGTGGCTCGGAGCGCCAGCTTTACCGCCTCGGCCGGAGCGTCCTCCACCGCCAGTGTCTCAAATAGGCCTTCTTCCTGTCTCCCATCGCGCTCGTGTTTGATGATCTGCCAGTGGTTTTCCACCATATAATACCGGCAGACAAAAAGCGGCTTACGATCGAGGATACCGATTCGCCAGTCGAAATCAGTGGGCAGAAAGGTCTGGGCGATGATCAGTTCCGATCGGTCGAGCATTTTCTCGCAGGCCTGACGCAACTCGTCCTCGCTGGTCACCTTGATCACCCCCACCGAAAAGGCGCTGTCCGGCTGCTTGATCACGCACGGCAGCCCCAGTTCAAACGGAATCACATCAACATTATCGCGATGGACGATCATTGTCTGCGGCGTCTTGATCCGGTAGTGGGCCAGCATCTCCGCCAGAAAGACCTTGTTGGCACAGCGAATGATCGACTGCG
>JAUVWB010000051.1 GCA_030604345.1 Desulfofustis sp.
CCAAGGTCCTGATCGCTCGGATCAAGGCCGTCCTGCGCCGTGGCTTCGAGAAAGGACAGGCGGAGTCGGAGGAGGATCCGGCCGTCATCGTCATTGACGATCTGGAGATCAACAAGGGGCGTCATGAAGTGCGTATCGGCGGCGAGCAACTGCACCTGACCATGACCGAGTTCGGCATCCTCTCTTTGTTGGCCGGGAAGCCGGGATGGGTGTTCAGCCGGCAGCAGATCATCGATTCCGTTCGCGGTTATGATTTTCTCATCACCCCACGGGCGATCGATGTTCAGATCTTCGGCCTGCGCAAAAAAATGGGAGAGGCCGGTCGGATGATCGAGACGGTGCGCGGAGTTGGCTACCGTTTCCGAACGGATGCATAGGAGGTTACAGGTGATAAGGCAGCGTCGGTTGTTCTGGCAGATATTCCCGGTTACCTTGGTGATAATCCTGCTCACCATTTCTCTGGTTGCCTGGTTCGGGCTCCGCTCCCTAGAACGGTTCTATCTCGGAGAATTACAAAATGAACTGGAGGATCGCGCCCGTCTGATCAGGTCCCAGGTGGAAGCCTATGTGCTTGCCGGTGATCTGTCCGGCCTGAGAGACTTCGTGGTCGATTCGGGACGAGCCTCAGACACCCGTATCACGATCGTCGCGGCAGATGGCTCCGTGCTGGCTGATACCATGGAAAACCCAGCCCTGATGGACGATCATCGACAACGGCCGGAGATAGCCACGGCCTTTGCCGGAAATACCGGATATTCCTTACGTTTCAGCACTACCATCGGTGAGCGTATGCTCTATGTGGCCGTCGGCCTGGAAGGAAACGGCGGTGGGGCGGGAACCGGTGAGGATCGCGGTACCATGGCGCAGACGGTGCTCCGTCTGTCGGTTCCCGCGGTGGCGATCGAAGCGGCACTTGACGATATCAGAGTGAAAATTGCCTTGGGCACGGTAAGCGCCTTGGTTCTCGCCTTCATGGTCACCTACTTCGTGGCCCGCAGTATCAGCCGGCCGCTGGAGGAAATGACGCGCAGCGCCGAACGGTACGCCGATGGCGATTTCAGTCAGCGTTTGCTGATCAATCACAAGCAGACAGCCTCCCGGGAAGTGGCCCGGTTGGCGGCCGCCATGGATAAAATGGCCGGACAGCTTGACGAAAAGATCAACACCATCATCAACCAGCACAACCAGCTGGAAGCGGTCTTTGCCAGCATGGTCGAGGCGGTTATCGCCATCGATCGGGACGAGCGGGTCATCAGTATGAATGCCGCGGCCGGTCGAATGTTTTCGGTAGCGCAACGGGGAGCCCCGGGACGGTTGGTCCAGGAGGTCATTCGCAATGTCCATTTGCATGAGCAGTTTGCGCGCATCCTCGGGACCGGCGAACCGTTCGAGGATGAGATCGTGCTTGAAGACGGGAGCGGCCAGGTCTTTCTGCACACCAATGTGGTCACCCTATCCGGAGGTGATGGCAGGACCATCGGCGCCTTGATGGTGCTCAACGACGTCACCCGGTTACGCAAACTGGAGCGGTTGCGCAGTGATTTCGTGGCCAACGTTTCCCATGAACTGAAGACACCCATCACTTCCATCCGCGGTTATGTGGAGACCCTGCTCGACGGCGCTCTGGATGATCGGGAACATGCCGTTCGTTTTCTCGAGATCGTCTTGCGCCAGGCGGAGCAGCTCAACACCATCATCGACGATCTGTTGACCCTGTCGCGGATCGAGCGCGACACCAAGGAAGACGGCATCGTGTTTGCCGATCACCGCTTGTTGCCGGTGCTGGAGCAGGCCCTGGAGACGTGCCGCCGGCAGGCTGAAGCAAAGCAGGTGAAGCTGGAGCTTTCTTGTCCCGCCGAGCTATCCGTGCGGATCAACCGGACCCTGATCGAACAGGCGGTGGTCAACCTGCTGGTCAACGGTATCACCTACAGCGATCCCGGCCGGAGCGTCACGGTGCGGGCTAAGGAGACAGCGGGGCGGGAGGTGCCGCTGGTAGCCATCAGCGTCACCGATGAAGGGATCGGTATTGCCAATGAACACCTGCCACGCCTCTTCGAACGCTTCTACCGCAGTGACAAGGCGCGCAACCGCAAGGCCGGCGGCACCGGACTCGGTCTGGCCATCGTCAAGCACATCGTCCAGGCGCACGGTGGTACGGTCACGGTCACCAGTACCGTCGGCAAGGGGAGCGAATTCACCATGACCATTCCCAAAGGCTGATCCAGCTGCGGCTGGCTCCGCTTCCCGTCGTTTGGCTCGATCTCCCTCCCGGCGTGGACATTTGTGAGCGCTTGTGTGATAATGGAGCGGGGTTGTTTCGCTTTCTGACGATGGGGGCTGATCTGGATCGATTTTTCGGTTGTCGCCGGTTTGGTCCATGCAGGCCCGATTCATCGGCAAGGACGTGAGTGTTGGCAACCGAACGTCGAAGGCTTGATTCCTCTTGTGCATACCATGAGAGAAACGGCAACAGATAAAACGGCTCAGCCGTTTCGCCAGCGCCTCGCCGGGCAGGTCCTCGGGTTGTTTCTCTGGCCCTTGCTCACCGTCATGCTGGTGGTGGGGGCGTTGTACCTCGACCGGATCAATAATTTCTCCGAGTTGACCGTGCACAAGGAGGCGCTTCTGGTTCGTGCGGTTTCTCTGCTGTTCGAGGCGACAGGGCAAACCGTTGCCGCCGATCTCCAGAGGCTTTTTGACCACCCCGCGTTCCAGCCAGCTTTATCCGAGGTGAGTGATGGTCGAGAGTCGGCACTGGTCGGCCTGTTCAACGAGTTGTTGGCGACCAGGCGCTTTTACATACAGGTGCGTTTGCTCGATGCCCGAGGCCAGGTCCTCGTTCAAGTCCCTGACGCCTCAATCAAAAACACAGAGCCACCGGTCGATGACGTCGCCGCGGCCCTGCTTCGGCCCGCGGGAACACTCCTCTGTCTGCCCTCGACGATCCTGTTGTCCCGGGGAATAACCGACAACCATGCCAATCACCTGGTACGTTTCGCTGTTCCCCTGATTCGTGCCGGCGAGGGCGCCGATACGGTGCTGACCATCAGCTGCCGCCTGTCCGAGTTGCTTGAGTTGGTTCAGGAGATCGGTGCCGGTCAGCGGGGCTTCCTGGTGATTGCCAGCCATCCGGCCCGGGTCGATGACCTGGTGCGGGTCATGCCGGTGGCTACGTTAACGAACCAAGCGGAGGTCGCACAGCAACTGAAAAAGAGCGGGCAGGGCTATTTTTTTCAGGACGGGAGCCTCTATACCTACTCCACATCGGTCAGCATGCCGCAGCTCAGTCTATCACCAGGCGGACCTGGGCGTGAAGCGGCAATGGTCGAACCGTGGCTGGTGGCCGCGACACTTCCGGCCGCCTTTTTTACCGAGCAGCAGCATCGATATCTTTTGTTCCTTGCGGTCGTGGCGCTGGCGCTGCTCATTCCCTCCTTGGTGGTCTGCCTTTTCTGGGCGAAGGCCAGGATCAGGGCGCGGCAGGAAGCCGACCTGCGAGCGCTGGAACAGGTTGAACACCTGGTCGGTTTGGAACAGCAGGTGCGAGAACGCACCAGAGAACTGGATGACCGAAATCTGCAGCTCAGCGCCGAGATCGCCGAACGGCTCAATGCCGAGAGCAAACTGCGGCAGTCTAATGAACTGCTGGCCGGCATGGTTGAGAGTATCGACGGGGTTATCTACGTTTCAGATTTCAACACCCATGAAATCCTCTTCGCCAATACCTACCTGAAAAAACTGTTCGGCTTCGATCCCATCGGTAAAAAGTGTTGGCATTTTATCCATGCCAGCAGCGATGGCCCCTGTCATTTCTGCGTCAATCATCGCCTGCTCGACGATCAGGGGGAGCCGACCGGCCCCTATCAGTGGGAGTACCAGAATCCGTTCAATAAAAAGTGGTATCGGGCCAAAGATCAGGCCATCAGATGGTCCAACGGCAACTACGTCAAGTTGGAAATCGCCATCGATATCACCGAGCAGAAACAGCTGCAGCATTTCCTGCAGGAGGCGCGAAAACAGGCGGAAATCGCCAGGAATATGCGCAGTCGCTTTGTGGCCCTGGTAGCCCATGACCTGAAGTCACCGTTTTATTCAATCACCCAAATGCTCAAACGGATTCTCGAGCGGGAGACCTTTTCTTCCGAAGTACACCGGCAGTTCCTGGAGAATATCGTTACCAACGGTTACCGGATGTTGCAGATGATTGACGACTTGCTGTCCATGGACCGTTTCGAATCGGCTGAGGTCAAGTTGGCGAGAACTTTTTTCAATGTCACCGAGATGACAAAGGAAGTGATCGATAATTTCCGGCATCTCGCTGAAGAAAAATCGCTACGTGTGGTTAACAGCCTCCCCGATGATTGCCTCGTCTATGCCGACAAATATCTGTACTTTGTGGTATTGAACAACCTGGTTTCCAATGCCATCAAATTCAGTGAGGCGGGGGGGACCATCGAGGTGCTGCAGCCCGACCCACAACGACCGATGACCATCAGTGTCCGTGACGAGGGCCAAGGCATGAGCCCGGAGTATTTGAAAAACATCTTCAAGCTGGATGTGAAGACCAGTTGCAAGGGGACCAAGGGTGAGCCGGGAAGCGGGCTTGGCTTGTTGTTTTGTCAGGACATCCTCAAGGCCCACGGAGGCACGCTGACAGTTGAATCGGAAGTAGGCCAGGGGTCGGTTTTCTCCATCGTCCTACCCGAATGCTGTGCCTGCCGATGTGCGGGTCAAGAAGAAGGTGGGGGGAAGGTCTCGACCTCGTTGCCCGGTTGAGTTTCGCTCCCCGTCTGCACCGGCCTTGCGACGTGGTCTTGTGAGCCTTGTTTCCGGAGGCTGGCCACCAGTTGATCCGAGGTGCGCCCACCGGGTGAATCGGTGCTCCTGGTTCCGAGTATGGCATCAATGATGCGTTGATGGCTGCTCGCTGCCGGCGGCAGGGACGGCATCAGTTCGTCGGTCTCTCGGGAGTGATGCAGCAGGCCGCCATTAATCAACAGATCGATAACGGCGGCAAGGAGGTCGGGGGGGTAACAGGGGTGGGTTGCGACCAGATCGTCCAGGGTGGTTCCCTGATGACGGTTGAAGCGATCGGCGATGGTGGCGTAGCTATCGAAAGCGGCACTCAATTGTGTCTTCGGTACGTCCGGTTGCCTGACCAGCCGGTAGGTCGATCGGTGGTGAATGGCATAGGCCATTTCGGCGCCGATCAAGATAAAGAGCCAGCCGAAATAGATCCACACCAAAAGAAGCGGGATGGTGGCGAAAGAGCCGTAGATGGCGTTGTAGTTGGCCACGCCGATCTGCAGGCTGATAAACAGGTTTTGCGTGGTAAACCAGAGTGTTCCGGCAAACAATGCACCAATCAGCGTCGGCAGGGTCTTCACTTTGGTGTTGGGGAAGAAGATGTAGGCCACGTACAGCGCCACGGTCAGAAAGAGAATCGGGACGCCCCGGAGCAGCAGGGATTGGAGCCAGGCGACGGGAATGAACCGGTCGAGATGGACGTTGAGTGTCTCACTGGTCAGCATTGTTCCGGCAGCCAGGGCGATGTTGATGGCGATCGGTAGCAGGACCATCAAAGTCAGATAGTCGGCAATTTTGCGCAGCGGCGAGCGGCTGTCGGCCACATGCCAGATGGTATTCATGGCCGTTTCGATCTGGCTGAGCACCAGGATAACGGAGAGAAAGACGCCGAGTATGCCGACGCTGCCAAGAGTGGCGAAACTGGTCCGATCCACATAGTCAAATACCCGGTCGGCGGCGGCGCGGAGGTGGTCGGTGAGCCTGGTCGACGTTTCTTCGGGCTGGTCGTCCAAGTGGCGTGTCGGTTCCAAAAGAGAATCGGCGTGTCCGCCGTCAGCTGCCGGTGCGGCTTGCTCCAGCGTATCGATATAGCTATGGACGATCTGCCTCAGTTGGTCACCCCCGCCAAGCCCTTTGACCACCGCCGTGCTCATGGCCAGCAGCGGTACCATGGACAGGATCAGGGCATAGGTCAGGGCTGAGGTGCGAAGAGCCAGGTGGTTCGCTTCCATTTCTCGGAAGACGATGAGGGCAATACGGACCAAAGTGTGCAACCATGACCCTGCCAATTGCGCCGGTGCTGGGCGATCGGCCCTGCGAACCTGGCGCCGCAACAGGGCGGCGTTGCCTGTCGGTGTGATGGTTGAATTATCGTTCATGCCATTTTTCGATCAGCTTGAAGACATCCTCTCGCTTCAAAGGCTTGGCAAGGTAGTCGCTCATCCCGGCGGCCAGACATTGCTCCCGATCCCCCTTCATGGCGTTGGCGGTCATGGCGATAATCGGTACCTGAAATCCCTCCGACCTGATTAACCGGGCTGCCGTCAAACCGTCCATTTCCGGCATCTGGACATCCATCAAGATCAAATCGAATAGGTTCGGATCGGCCCGCAGGGCCTCCACCGCCAACCTCCCATTCTCGACCAGCGTTACCGAATAACCTGCTTTTTGCAACATCATCTGGGCAAGTTTCTGGTTGACCGGATTGTCCTCGGCCAGCAGCAGCCTGGTGGATTGTTTGATGGCCTCCCGCACCGAGTACTGGGTGATAAGCGGCTTGTCGATACCCTGCTTGCCGTCTTCCTCGGCCAAAGCCCTGGCCATGGTTTGGTAGAGGATCGAGCGCCGGGCTGGTTTGGTGAGAAAGGCGGAAAAACCGGCTTCTTTGCATTTCGCGGCTATTCGCTCGGTGGATGAGGTATAGGCCAGCAGCGGTATGGCGCCGGTGGGATAAGGCTCATTGCGGATGGCGGTGGCCAACTCGTAACCGGAGAGGTGCGGCAGGATGATGTCGATGATCGCCAGGTGGTAGGGGTGGCCCTGGCGTGCCGCCTGTTGCAGCATGAAAAGCGCCTGGCGCTCGTCGAGCAGGGTATCGACAGACATGCCGGCCTGTTCCAGGACAGA
Organism: Desulfofustis sp.; assembly: GCA_030604345.1. The sequence continues at coordinate 6,937 of JAUVWB010000051.1, forward strand.
ACGGAGAATATCGTTGTTGGCCCGATTGTCATCCACCACGAGAACGCGGATTCCGAGCAGATCATCGTTGTTGAGCGGTGTTAGCGGGAGTCGATCGGCCTTGCGCATCTCGGCGGTAAAATGGAAGGTTGCCCCCTCGTCTTCCCGGCTTTCCACCCAGACTCGGCCATTCATCAGCGCGGCAATGCTGCGGCAGATGGACAATCCCAGACCGGTTCCGCCATATTTTCTGGTTGTCGAGCCGTCTGCCTGCTTGAAGGCAGCGAAAATCGTTTCGTGCTTTTCTGGTGCGATACCGATGCCGGTATCACGGACGCTGCTGAGCAGGACGATGGAATCGTCGGTTTCCCGGAGCACCTGCAGAGACAGCTCTATTTCCCCCTGATCGGTGAACTGGGCCGCGTTGCCGAGAAGATTCATCAGCACTTGGCGGAAGCGTCCCGGATCACCCTTGATGCGGGCCGGCACCTCCTCGCCGATGCGGCATAACACTTCGATTCGCTTGCCGGAGACCCGCGGACGAATCATCTCGCAGACATCGTGAGCGGTGATCTCCGGATCAAAATCGATAAACTCGAGGCTCATCTGGCCGGCTTCCACTTTGGAGAAATCGAGGATGTCGTTGATCAGATCAAGTAGCGCTTCGCCACTGCGTTTGATAATCGAGGCACAGTCCCGTTGTTCGTCGTCCAGATTTGAACTCAGAAGCATTTCGGTGAAACCGATGATGCCATTCATCGGGGTCCTGATTTCGTGGCTCATGCTCGCCAGGAATTGGCTCTTGGCAATGCTTGCCGCTTCTGCCGCAACTTTGGAGGCACGCAGTTCCTTGGTCTGTTGGTCGATTTCCACCTGCAGGGTCTTTGAGTAGCGGTCCTGTTGATCCTGGATGATGCGATAGCTTCGTTCCGACTCTTCAAGCATTTCCTGATATTTGTTTTCCAGGACGTGCACTCTTCGTTCGAATTGTCTTTTTTGTACGGCCTGCCGGCGTTGGGCATCGTCGAGCCGGTGCTGACAGAAGAAGAGTTCAACCAACAGGGACAGCTGTTCGGCGCCGCCCGCTGCTCCGCTCGTGTCTCTTCCGGGGCGGCAGTAGAGGGTGGCGCTGTTGAGCGGGATGGGGACAATCAGGTAACCGTCAGCCTGGATAACTGGTGGAGCGGAGCCTTCAGTTCGAGAGGGTCTGGGCGGAAGCTGGATCTTGGGCGGCGTCACCGGTGGGGCCGGCGTCGATTCCGGAAAGGTCCGACCTGTCCGGTCGACGACGAAGAGGTGGCATCCCGGCAAACGATCGCTGAGAAAAGTGAGCAGACCGTGATAGATGGTTTGCTGAGCCTGGGTCTGGTTGAGTAACGATCCGGCCGGTCGATCCACGATTACTGCTCCGCCGGGTTGTAGATCTCACTTGCTTTGCCCATTTCGGCCGGCAGGTCATCCAGGAGGACCTGATATTCGTCAAGGTTCTGCTGGATATGCTCTTGCAGCGATGGTGCCAGCTCGGCAGTTGTCCCGGACAGGACGGTGTAACCGAGTTGGCCGGTGAGGTACTCGGCGAGTTGCAGGATGCCGGTCAGGCTGGTGGGGTCGATGTCATGCTCAAGCCGGTGATGGTCCC
>JAUVWB010000179.1 GCA_030604345.1 Desulfofustis sp.
ATCGCCCTGCGCAACCGCTGGCGACGGCGGCAGGTGCCGGAGCCGCTGCAGGAAGAGATCGCTCCGAAGAATATCATCATGATCGGACCCACCGGAGTGGGCAAGACCGAGATTGCCCGGCGGCTGGCCACCCTTGCCCAATCGCCGTTCGTCAAGGTGGAGGCGTCCAAGTTCACCGAGGTCGGCTACGTGGGGCGCGACGTGGAATCGATGGTGCGCGATCTGGTGGAAATTGCCATCACCATGGTCAAGGCCGAAGAACGGGCCAGACTGGAGGGACTCGCCGAGGCCAGCGCCGAAGACAAGCTGCTCGATTTGCTGCTGCCGCCGTCTCCGGGGCGCCCCAGTCCACTCTCGGACACCGGCCCCGAGGGCTCCCAATCGTTTACGCTGGTTACCGCGGACCGGTTGCCGGCCGGCACGGGGGGCGACCATGAGGCGTCGACCCGGGAACGGATCAGGCAGATGCTGCGCGACGGCAAATTCGCCGAACGGGAAGTGGAGTTGACGCTGGACGAGGCCAAGTCTATGCCCATGGTGGAGATCATGACCACCTCGGGGATGGAGGACATGCAGTCCAGTCTGCAGGACGCCTTCAGCAAGATCTTTCCCAGAAAAAAGAAGAAACGACGGCTCAAGGTACCGGATGCGATGGCCGCGCTGAAGCAGCAGGAGATGGAGCGGTTGATCGATATGGACAAGGTGATGAAGGAGGCGCTGCGGCGCACCGAACAGTCCGGTATCATCTTTCTCGACGAGATCGACAAGATCGCTTCACGCCAGAGCGGGATGTCGCACGGTCCCGATGTCTCCCGGGAGGGGGTGCAGCGTGATCTGTTGCCCATCGTCGAGGGCACCACGGTGACCACCAAGCATGGGCCGGTGAAGACCGACCACATCCTGTTCATCGCTTCCGGGGCTTTTCATGTGAGCAAACCGTCCGATCTGATTCCGGAATTGCAAGGACGGTTTCCCATCCGGGTGGAACTGCAGCCGCTTGGACAGAAGGAATTCGTACGCATCCTCACCGAACCGGAAAATGCGCTCACCAAGCAATATATCGCTCTGCTGGCCACCGAGGGGATTGAACTCTCCTTCACCGACGATGCCATCGAGGAGTTGGCCCGCATCGCCGTCGAAGTCAACGAGAACACCGAAGAGATCGGGGCGCGGCGGCTGCACACGGTGATGGAGCGGGTTCTCGACGAGTTATCCTACGATGCCTGTGAACGGGGAGAAGGCTCCTTTCAAGTCACTGCCGAATACGTCAGGAAGCAGTTGCAGACGATCATCGAGGACCGGGATCTGAGCAGATTCATCCTGTAACGGTACCACCTACCGGGGGCGAACGATGCGGGCCGACCACAGCCCGCATCGCCGCAGAGTTCCCGTCTGAAAGGGTACTCAGTTGGCCGCCCAGGTGCGCCTCCGATTGCTCGGTTCGAGCGGTTTTTTGCGAAACACCAGCGGGTTGTAGCCAAAGATCCGGGTGGTTTGTTCGCTGAGTTCACGACAGGGGCGGACCGTGAAGTCCGGGTTGATGGCCACGTCCACCTCGCCCTCCTCGGGGAAATGGAGGGTGATGGTAAACGGGCAGCTGCCGTGATGGCTGAACAGCAGCTTTTTCAACTCTTCCAGCCGCGATCTGGTGGTGCTGTCAGCGGTGAGCCGGGCATGTACCGTTTCCGTATATTTGACCCGAGCGTCCGGCAGGAGATCGATTTCCTCGGCGATGATCTTTACCCCCCGCTCATTTTTCTGAACGGTTCCCCGAACGATAACCGGATCCGACGTGGTCAGCAGGTGCTGGCAGGCGGCGTAGGTCTCCGGGAAGACCATGACCTCCAGGGTCTCCAGGATATCTTCCAGGGTCACGAAGGCCATCGGCTCGCCCTTTTTGCTCTTGAGCTGTTTGCAGCTCCTGATGAGCCCGCCGACCCGAACCGGTTGGCCTTCGTTGAAGGCCTCCAGGCCGGCGATGTCGGTGTCGGCCACCGTTCGTATCTCGGGCAGGGCGTCATCCAGCGGATGGCCAGTGATGTAAAACCCGACCGTCTCTTTTTCAAAGAGCAGTTTCTGCCGTTCCTCCCATTCCGGCACGTCGGGCAGCAGGATATCGGTGTGTTCCGTTGCCGGTGAAGCAGAGCCGAGCGCGAACAGGGAGAGTTGGCCGCTCTGTCGGTCTCGCTGGTAGGCCTTGGCTTGATCCATCGCCTTGGGCAGGACGGTTATCAATTGGGCCCGATTGTTACCCAGGGAATCGAAGGAGCCGGATTTGATCAGGCTTTCGATGACCCGGTTGTTGACCCGCCGGGAATCGACCCGGTTGCAAAAATCCACCAGTGATTGGTAGGGCCCGTTTTTCTCCCGTTCTTCGATGATCGAGGCCAGGGCCGATTCGCCGACGTTCTTCACCGCCGCCAGACCGAAACGAATGCGGTCCTGGCGAACACTGAAGTCCTGGACGCTCTCATTGATGTCGGGGGGCAGTACGTCGATCTGGTGTTCCCGGCATTCGTTGATGTAGAGCACCACCTTGTCGGTGTTGGTCATGTCGCAGGAGAGCAGGGCGGCCATGAACTGGGCCGGGTAGTGCGCCTTCAGATAGGCGGTCTGATAAGCGATCAGGGCGTAGGCGGCCGAGTGCGATTTGTTGAACCCGTAGCCGGCGAACTTTGCCATCAGATCGAAGATGTGTTCGGCCTTGTCTTCCGGTATCTGGTTCTGCCGGGCCCCGGTCATGAACTTTTCCTTCTCCTGGTTCATGACTTCGGGGATCTTTTTCCCCATGGCGCGGCGCAGGTTGTCGGCATCACCAAGACTATAGTTGGCCAGTACGTTGGCGATCTTCATCACCTGTTCCTGGTAGACGATGACCCCGTAGGTCTCTTCCAGGATGGGTTTGAGCTGCGGCAGCGGGTAGTTCGGTTCCTGCCGGCCATGCTTGGTGTTGACGAAATCGTCGACCATGCCCGAGTCCAGCGGCCCAGGCCGGTACAGGGCGATCAGGGCGATCAGGTCGGAGAACTGCTCCGGCGCCATCTTCACCAGCAGCTCGCGCATGCCGCTGCTCTCCAGCTGGAACACCCCAAGCGCGTCGCCGGCACAGAGCAGTTTGTAGGTCTTCAGGTCGTCCATGGGGATGGTCGACAGATCGAGGTCGGTACCGCAGTCGGCCTTGATATGTCTGAGCGCCTTGTGGATGACGGTAAGGGTCTTGAGCCCGAGAAAGTCGAACTTGATCAGTCCGGTCATCTCGGTGTGCTTCATGTCGTACTGGGTAATAGTCTCGTCGTCCTTGCCTTTGCAGGTGGGCAGGTATTCGACCATCGGTTCCGGTGAGACGACGACCCCGGCGGCATGGGTGGAGGTGTGGCGCGCCAGACCCTCAAGCGTCTGGGAAACGGTGAGCAGTTCCTGGATCTGCGGGTCCCGGGCCGCCGCTTCCTGGAGTTTCGGTTCTTCCTCGATGGCCTTGGCAATGGTCATCTTCAACTGTTCCGGGACGAGTTTGGCGATCTTGTCCACCTCGCCGAAGGGGATGTCCAGGGCCCGACCCACATCGCGGATGACCCCCCGGGCCTTCATCGAGCCGTAGGTGATGATCTGGGCCACATGGGCGTTGCCGCCGTACTTCTGGCGGACATAGTCGATTACCTCGCCGCGTCGGTCCTGGCAGAAGTCGACGTCGAAGTCGGGCATCGACTTGCGTTCGATGTTGAGAAATCGCTCGAAAATGAGCCCGTAGGGGATCGGGTCGATATCGGTGATGCGCAGGCAGTAGGCGGCCAGGCTGCCGGCCCCGGAACCGCGGCCGGGACCGACCGGGATATCCCGGTCCTTGGCCCAGTTGATGAAATCGGCGACAATCAGGAAATAGCCGGGGAAGCCCATCTTGTTGATGACGTCGATCTCCATCTTCAACCGGTCGCTGTACGTTTTCTCCACCTCCGGGGTCAACGTCTTTTTCTGACGCATCACGGCAAAACGCTCCTGCAGGCCAGACCAGCAGGCCTTGGTGAACATGGACTCCAGCGTTTCTCCAGCGGGGATCGGGAAGCGGGGGAAGTGGTGCTGACCGAGCTCGATCTCCAGATTGCAGCGGGCGGCCACCTCGAGCGTGTTACTGATTGCTTCGGGGCAATAGGCGAATAACTGCCGCATTTCGTCCGGCGATTTGAAATAGTAGTCGTCGGATGAAAAAGCGAATCGGTCCGAGTCCTTGATCGTCTTGCCCGTCTGGATGCAGAGCAGCACTTCGTGGGCGTGGGCTTCTTCCTTGTTCAGGTAGTGGCAATCGTTGGTGGCGACCACCTTGATCCCCAGCTCACCGCTGAGGCGGAGCAGGCCTTCGTTGACGATTTTTTGTTCCGGGATACCGTTTTCCTGCAGCTCGAAATAGTAACGGTCGCCGAAGAGTTCCTGCATGGCCAGAGCCTTGTCGCGTGCTTCGGGAAACCGGTTGCGGCCGAGCAGCCAGGGGACCTCGCCGTGCAGACAGGCGCTGAGCGCGATGAGGTTGTCGCTGTACTGTTCCAGTACTTCCCGATCGATGCGGGGCTTGTAGTAGAAACCCTCGAACTGGGCGATGCTGGACAGTCTCAACAGGTTGCGGTAGCCCTGATA
>JAUVWB010000046.1 GCA_030604345.1 Desulfofustis sp.
CCCGTCCGTCGGTAAAAATCGAGTGCCGGCGCATTGTCCAGATCTGCCAGCAACTGCAGCCGGTTGGCACCCCGGCTGTGGCCCCACTCGGCCAGGGCGGCAAGCAGGGCCGATCCGATCCCCAGCCGGCGATGGTGTTCATGAACCACCACGTCTTCCACCAGCAGAGCGGGACCGCCTTCCGCGGTGGATACGATCTGCTGCGCCGTCGCCATGGCGACCACCGATCCACTGACTTCAGCCACCAGAACAACGGCGGCCTCGCTCTGCAAAAGCAGTTCGAGGCCGCGCCGTTGCAGCTCTGCATCGGGTTGAAAATCAGCTTCCAGGTTAAACAAACGGGCGAGCAGATCGATCAGATCAGCGATATCGGCAGGAGTCGCCGCGCGAACCAGTACCGACACCACTTTACCGTCAGGAGGGGAGGAGATACTCGGCCGGCGGTTCGCCGTCCTCGATGCCGTCCAACACCGCATCGATGGCTTCGATACTCTTGACCCCCTTGAACCACCATGAATCGGGTTGCAGCACCATGACCGGCCCGACCTCGCACTGCTTCAGGCAGCCGGTGGCGGTCACCTGGATATCCAGGCCCCGATCGACGATTTCTTCTTCGAGATAGGCGAGAAATCCTTCGGTCTGACGATGACAGATCCCTTTCGGGCTGCCGTTTGCACGAAAACTTTGACAGACAAGCAGCTGCCGTTGCGAAACAGCCATAGTATCTCCTCGCTGGTAAATGATTTTTGGATCGTCCAACTCAAACATGCATCTCTGCGGCAAGAGAGACAAAGGGTCGTGCCGGAAGACGGTTCGCGCGGTCCCGCACAGTTGCGAACAGAACGTCTGCAACTGTGCTTTATTTCTTCTTCCCCTTTCCCCCACCGTAGAGGGTATCAATCAGCGGAGCGATCTGTCCGCTGGTCTGCACGATTCGGATGCCACGGTCGGCAAGGAGCGATTGAGGGGCCTCTCCGGCCCTGAAGGTCAGCAAGGCGCAACAGTCATGGAGCGTGGTCGCCAGTTCCTGCCACCTCTGTTGGCCGCTCCCAGCCTTGGGAGCTGGGCGAACCTCGAGTAGACAGACCAACCCGTCTTCGCGCGGCCCATAGACCAACACCTGTTCTGCGGCGCCCAGGTGAAGATCAACCTCCACTCCGTCGGAGCTGGTCACCGCCACATGGGGACGAGCCTGATCCGGCCGAGGCAGATTCGTTTTGTCTCGGTCCTCCGCCCGGCAGACGGGGTCGATGCCGAGCAGGAGTGGTTTCCGCAACGGCAGCACGTCGCCGGCCACCCGTATGGTCTGCCTCAGCTCCCCTTCTGAAAGAGGTGGCAGCACAACCTCAGCACCGGGTTCCGGCGCAAAGGGCAACAAAGAGAGGGCATTCGCCCCGTATTCCCGCATCCGTTCGGCAATACTGCGCACGTGGTCTACATTGCAGCCCGGATAGAGCATGGTCACCACCTGTACCGAAATCCCCTGGTACCGCAGGGCGGCCACCCCATTCTTCTGTTCTCTGATGAGCAGCTGCACGGCGTCGGCCAGGGGCAGGGTCTTCAGCCCGGGCCTGATCCAGGCATACAGCTTTTCCAGGATCTCGGCCTTGACGCCGTTGCAGACCAGCTCCACGTAGTCGACGCCGGCCTTGGCCAGTTGCGCGGCGAATCGTGAACTGCCGAATCCGAGCGTGCGCAGACCGAGCCGCAGCCGTGGAGAGCGGCGGCGCACCGAACCAAGGACCGAGAACAAAGTGTCCGGCACCGCCAGCGGATCTCCCGGGCCGCTGATGCCGACCATCTCAAGATGGGGACGGCGCGCCAGCTCGGTCTCAAGCACACGCATCGCCTCGGCCGGCAGCAGAAAGGGGAGCCGGCGCGGCAGGGCCGAAGAAAAGCGGGTCCGGGCCGTCACCTGGGGAGCAACCGGCAGTTCGAAAACCGCTCCGGAATCAGGCAACGATGCGCTGCACCTGCTCGTGTCTCGGGACTTCGGGACAACGTTCATAAGACCAGCTCGAAGCTCGATTCCGGATCATCCCGGTCCTTGCGATCGAGCAGGACACCGAGGATCTTTTCCAGCAGCCGCAGCCCGCCCAGATAGCCGACCGTGGGGAAGTGTTGATGCCCCTGCCGGTCGAGAATCGGAAATCCCCAGCGAACAAAGGGGATATCCTCATCCCGGGCGATATACTTGCAGTAGGTGTTACCGATAATCAGGTCCACCGGCTCGTTCTTGATCCACTGGTGCAGCAGAAACAGGTCTCCTGCCGCCCGCACATTGACTTTCCGGCCGGTCTGCGCGGTCAGCTCCTCGATGCGCTTCTCGAACTTCTTGCCCGGAGTCCCGGTCACCACGTGCAGCGGCACCATATCCAGGGAGGCGAGAAACTCCGTCAGGGAAATGAGCTGGTCCGGATCTCCCGCCAGCGCCACCTTCTTGCCATAGAGATACTGATGCATGTCGGAAATCATGTCCACCAGCCGCCCGCGCTCGCGCATCAGCTCATCGGGAACCGAGCGTCCGCCAATAATGCGCAGGGCGTCGACGAACCGGTCCGTGGCCGTAAGACCAAATGGCATGTCAAGCACCGAGCAGGGCACCTTGCAGCGACTGTCCAAGGTCCGGGCGGCATCGGCGGAGCACCACTCGCCGAGCGCCAGCGTGCCGATCGCACCGCCACTGGCCTTGATCTCGTCGATGGTCGCCCCGGCTTCGGGGAACATGGAAAACGAACCGGTCAGCGGGCCGTTGAGCACACCCGAGGTATCCGGATAAAGGGTGATCGGGACCCCGATCAGGGCAGCAATGCGCTTCAGCTCTTCCATGTCCGCCGGTTCGACCCATCCGGGCATGATGTTGACCTTGCCGGTCTTCTTGCCGCCTGGTTCGGCGAGCGCCGCCATGGCCTTGACCATGTTGGCGAAGCCGGTCACATGTGAGCCCACATAACTCGGAGTCGACGCGCCGAGCAGCGTCTTGCCCTCGGGCACCTTGTTCTCCTTGATCGCCTTGTCGAAGATCTGCGGCAGGTCGTCACCGATGGTTTCGGAAAGGCAGGTGGTATGGACGGCGATGACGTCCGGCTCGTAGACGGTAAAGATGTTCTCGATGGCCTGCAGCAGGTTAGCTTGACCGCCGAAGACCGAGGCTCCCTCCGTGAACGAGCTGGTGGCCGCCGAGATCGGCTCCTTGTAATGCCTGGTGAGCGTGCTTCGGTGATAGGCGCAGCACCCTTGTGAACCATGGCTGTGCGGCAGGCATCCTCTGATGCCGAGCGCCGCGTACATGGCCCCTATGGGCTGACAGGTCTTGGCCGGGTTGATCATCAGCGCCGATCGCTCGGTTATCTCTTTGGGGGTGTGTTTCAGTAGCATGTCCGTATCCTTAATGTATCCTTATTCCCACGCGTAGGTTGCCGAGAGCTCCGGATTTTCCTGCCAGGGTGCTTTCAAGTACCCCCACACTCGGCTGTTGACCAGTCGATCGATCTCCCGGTAGAAATTCACCGCGCCGCGAAATCCCGCATAGGGGCCGCCGGAGTCGTAGCTGTGCAGTTGCTTCATCGGCACACCCAGCTTCTGGATGGCAAATTTTTCCTTGATGCCGGCACAGAACAGGTCGGGTTTCATCAACTCCACCAGCTTTTCCGCCTCGTACTGATTGAGGTCATCGATCACCAGGGTATCCTTGTCCATATCCGGGATCAGACCATCGTACTCCTTGAAGAGCAGCCCCTGTTTCTGCAGTTCAGCCAGATCCTCCACCGTCTTTCGCGGACGATACAATTTCGGGTCGACCTCCACCTCGATCTCCTCGATGTTCCGGCTGTCTGCGTCGACCTTGAGATGGGGGATCACCTGACGTCCCTCGTAGTCGTCCCGGTGCGCGAACTCATAGCCGGCACTCAGCGTCTTCATGCCCAGTTCCCTGAACAACTCCTGGTAATGGTGGGCGCGCGAACCGCCGACAAAGAGCATCGCCGTTTTCCCCGCCGTGCGCGGCCTGATCTCCTCGCGAACCGCCTGGACCTCCGGCATCTCCTCGGCGATCACCCGCTCCACCCGTTCGGTCAACTGCTGGTCCTGGAAATAGGCGGCGATCTTGCGCAGCGACTTGGCGGTCGCCTCGGCGCCGATGAAATTCACCTTGATCCAGGGAATGCCGTACTTGGTCTCCAGCATATCGGCCACATAGTTGATGGAACGGTGGCACATCACACAGCTCAGGTCGGCCTGGTTGGCGGTGGCGAACTGGTCGTAGGTGGAGTTGCCGGAAAAGGTAGCGATATTGGTGATGCCGCAGCGATTGAGGATCCGGTCGATCTCGAAACCGTCGCCGCCGATGTTGTACTCGCCAAGCAGGTTGATCTTGTAAGGCTCGGTACGTTCCTTGTCGCTCGTACCGACCACATGCCGGAAAATCTGGTTGTTGGCGATATGGTGTCCGGCCGACTGCGACACGCCCTTAGATCCTTCGCAACTGAACGCGAACACATTGCAATCGCAAAACTTCTCCTTCATCTTCCTGGCCACGGCATGGATGTCGTCGCCGATCAACCCCACCGGACAGGTGGCAAAGACTGCGATGCTCTTCGGATGGAAGAGGTCGTAGGCCTCCTGAATGGCCGCCGCCAGCTTTTTCTCCCCACCGAAGATGATGTCGGAATCCTGCATGTCGGTGGACATGGCATAAGTCATGAAATTCTCTCCCCGTTCGCCCGAAGCGCTCGTCTGATTGCGTCTGGTGAGCCAGGCGTAAAAACTGCAGCCGATCGGCCCGTGCACCAGGTTGACGATGTCGCTGGTCGGACCGAGGATGACCCCCTTGCAGCCGGCATAGGTACAGCCGCGCATGGTGATGATACCCGGAATGGTGCGGACGTTGGCGGTGATCTCCGGGGTGTCGTTCTCCAGGGCCTCGTTGACCAGGATCTGCTTGGCCCGCTTCCGGGCCACCTTGGCCGGATATTTCTCCAGCAATTTCTCTTTGATCTCGGCAGGTTTGAGCTGCCGCACTGATGCTCTTCCCATGGTAGTTCTCCTGAGGCCGGTTAACTGATTGCCTTGACGCCCTTCTCTGCCGTCCTGACGCGTACCGCATCGAGCATGTGCAGGACGAAGATCTTACCGTCGCCCGGTTTGCCGGTCTGGTTGACCCTGATGATGGTGCTGACCACGTCCTCCACTTCATCGTCGCCGACAACGACGGTGATCAATCGTTTCGGATAGAGTTTTCCTTTTTCCCCGAGCAAGGCGGCCGCCTCTTCATAGCCGCTCTGCGTTCCTTCGATCAGCAACCGATTGACGAACCCGACACCCCGCCCCTGCGCCTCGTGGGCGAAAAAGGCGTTGATCCCGGCCGCCGTCAAGGCCTTCTTGGTCTTGTTCATCATGTCCATGCGGACGATGGCGATCACCTCTTTCATGGTGTGGCCTCCGCGGGCATCGCTCCTTCCTTGAGGCCCGAGCTGATGGTGTAGATCTCCTCAACCGCGCTGACGAATATCTTGCCGTCTCCGAATGCGCCTTTGCTCCCGGTACGGGCACTTTCCATGATGGTCTTGATGACGAAATCCTTGTCCTCTTCGCGGACGACACTGATCAACATGATTTTCGGAATCTCGTCATAGGTTATCTCACCGATCTTGATACCCCGCTGCTTGCCGCGACCGGCCACCGCGTATTTGGTCACCGCAGGAAATCCGGCATCCATCAACGCGGCCAGCACATCGTCAGCCTTGTCCGGCCGGATAATCGCCCTCACCATGATCATCATCTTGTTTCTCCTTTGCTTTCCGATTTTCTATGCTTCCATCAACCCGTATTCGAGGAGCAGCTGTTCCAATTCCTCAATGTCCAAGGGCCGGGGAATGACAAACATCTGGTTCTCATCGATGGCCCTGGCCAAGCCGCGATACTCGTCCGCCTGAGCGCATGTCGGGTTCCATTCGATAACCGTCTTGCGGTTGATCTCGGCCCGCTGCACATCGTTGTTGCGCGGCACGAAGTAGATCATCTGGGTGCCGAGCCGTTTTGCCAACTCCTGGATCATCTCTTTCTCATTGTCCACATTGCGTGAGTTGCAGATCAGACCGCCCAAGCGCACTCCTCCCGACTGGGCATACTTCATGATCCCCTTGCAGATGTTGTTGGCGGCATACATGGCCATCATCTCGCCGGAACAGACGATATAGATCTCTTCCGCCTTGCCGTCGCGAATAGGCATAGCGAACCCGCCGCAGACAACGTCACCGAGGACATCGTAGAAGGCGTAGTCGAGCCCCTCTTTTTCATCGTAGGCACCCAACGCCTCGAGCATGTTGATGGAAGTGATGATGCCTCGCCCGGCACACCCGACCCCCGGCTCCGGACCTCCCGACTCCACCGACCAGGAGCCACCGAAACTCGGTTTTCGAATGTCATCGAGTTCCACGTCCTCGCCTTCCTCGCGAAGCGTGTCGAGTACCGATCGCTGTGCCAATCCGCCGAGCAGCAGACGCGTGGAATCGGCCTTCGGATCACAGCCGACAACCATGACTTTACGTCCCATCTCCGCAAGCCCTGCCACCGTATTCTGGGTGGTGGTCGACTTGCCGATACCGCCTTTTCCGTAAATTGCCACTTTTCTCATACCTGACTCCTCAATTCAGGGTGTTGCGCACGTCTTTCGACTTGCAAAACGAACCGGATAATTTCGTGCCGCGCTTCTTTTCCGGCAGTCCCGATTCTCGCCATGCCCAAGATATGGCAAACCTCATGCCAGGGCTCGAAGGAATCAGTTCATTTCTTTTAATTACATTTCGTTAAGCACACGTACGTGCTCCAAGAGAGTGCTGCATCAAGCATGAGTTTGGACAATTTCTACATTTTTGAAACAATCGATACCCTACGATGAATACTTGCGACATTCGCCTTTATTTCCATATTTGTAAATTTAATTATTATTTATATACATATTTGCAATTATCTCTCCGGAAGACTTACCGGGAGTTTTTTTATGCTATTGATATTACTCATATAATCAAACTCATGACGAGATGGAATGCTCTTTGAAAAGACGGGTGTATGCCGTCCTTTGCACCGTGTACGCAACCTCATCTCTTCTCTTCGAGACTGGTAACAAGTGCGCCCAGCGCATCTCAGCGAAAGCACAAAAGGCTCTTTATGTTGTCGTCACAAAACCAACCGGGCACTGAACCAGATCGAGTAGGCCGTCTGGAACTGGTAGCGCTCCATAACATCACCAAGCTGATCGGCAATGCCGTCGACCTCGACAACACCCTGGATCGCATCCTTTCCGTTCTCAACGATACCCTGAACATGGAGCGGGCCACGCTGTTGCTCTATGACGAACCAGCACGCCAGTTGGTGATCAAAGCCTCGTGCGGCCTTACGGCGGAAGAGGAACTGCGCGGTGTCTATCGGCCGGACGAAGGGGTCTGTGGCCAGATTTTTCGGTCTCGATCGCCGTTCGTTGTCCCCGACATCAACAGCGAACCGTTATTTCTCAACCGAACCGGGGCACGAACCAGTCTGACCCGCAGCAAAATCTCTTTCCTCGGGGTCCCGGTCATCATTCAGGACAAGCCGGAAGGGGTGTTGACCGTGGATCGGTTATTCGGAGACGATATCTCCTTCGAGGAAGACATCCGTTTCCTCACCATCCTGGCAACGCTGATCGGACAATTCCTTATCCTGCACCGGGCCATCATCCACAAGGAACGACGCCTCATCCGAGAAAACGAATCGCTCAAAGCACGCCTACACCAGAATCACGCTGGTCATTTCATCATCGGCCACTCCAAGCCGATGCAGGAGGTCTTCGGCATTATCAGCAAGATCGCCAACAGTACTGCTACCGTACTGCTGCTCGGGGAATCCGGCACCGGCAAGGAACTGGTGGCCCGTGCCATCCATGAGAGCGGCAACCGCACTGACAAACCGTTCATCAAGATCAATTGCGCCGCGCTCCCGGAAACGCTGCTGGAAAGCGAACTCTTTGGCCACGAACGGGGCGCTTTCACCAATGCCCACGCCACGCGGCAGGGCCGTTTTGAACTGGCCGACGGTGGCACCATCTTTCTCGACGAAATCGGGGAAATGCCGCTTTCTTTGCAGGCCAAGATACTGCGAGTTCTGCAAGAAAAACAGTTTGAACGGGTGGGCGGAACCAAGACTTTCACCGTGGACGTCCGCATCGTCGCCGCCACCAATGTGAGCCTCGAAGCCGAAGTGAACCGCGGCCGGTTCCGAGCCGATCTGTACTACCGACTCAACGTGGTGCCGATTGTGCTTCCCCCGCTCAGGGAACGACCTGAAGACATCCCGTTGCTGCTCAATCACTTCCTCGGCAAGAGCAACGAACGAAACCAACGCGATATTCGCATCACCGCCGAGTTGCTCGACTACCTCATCGACTACAGCTGGCCGGGAAACGTCCGGGAAATGCAGAACTTGGTAGAACGACTAGTGATCCTCGCAGAGCATGACAGGCTCACACGGGCCGATCTGCCTGACAATCTGGGTATCCTGCCGCCCTACAGAGCCGCATCGGCTGAAAACCATAGCGATGCAACCAGAAATCTCGAAAAGCAGGCAACCACCAAATCACTCGAAGAAATCGAACGAGCTGAAGTCGAAGCGTCACTGAAACGTCATGGCTGGGTGCAGGCTCGCGCCGCCCGTGAACTTGGACTGACCCAGCGGCAAATCGGCTACCGGATCAAGAAATATGGGCTCAGCCGTTTTGATTCGTTTCGCTGAAAGAAGCAACAACCTGAGGGGGTCTTGAAAAATTCGAAATTTCGTTCAAGATCGAGGCGCGCAAGAGAATTTTACCGCAGGCATATACATGATATTCCGAGG
>JAUVWB010000077.1 GCA_030604345.1 Desulfofustis sp.
CCCTGCTCACCGTGCTCGCGGTGATCGTCAGTCTCACCGCCCCAGGCGCCATCGTCATGATCGGCGGGTTTGCCACCTCGTTTGGTTTCATCATGTACCTGATGCTGATGGGGGTGCATTACGGTTTCCGCTATCCCGCCATCGGCGTGGTCATCGGTCTGATCGGCGCGATCGCCGCCTGCTTTGTCACCTATTTCTGGTACCAGTACCCGTTGTCGATGCATACCGCCTTCTGGGGACTGTTCGCCGGCCTGGTCATTGCCTATCTGTGTCGTGGTCTCGGTATCAAGGACAATGAGGAAACGATCAAGCGTCAGCAAGAGGTTCGCCAGTGGCTCAACTCGATCGACGCACCTTCGGAGCGCGGCCAGAAATGGCGCAACGCCATGAAAGTAATGGTTCCTCTCTGGTATGTCTTCGCTATCGGGCCGCTGTGCATTCTTGGCAACTCGGCCTTCTCGTTTGCCGGTTTCGCACCGCTCTGGTCGTGGCAGATCGCTTGGTGGATCGTCGGCATCATCATGATGTGGGCGCTCTGCTTCAAAGCCGAGATGTCCACCACCTCGGCCGAGCAGATCCAACGGGCCGACAGTGAGCAGATGATTGTCGTCAAGGAGATCTGAGGATGGGGCAACCAGTACCTTTACAAGGAGATCGTCATGGCTAAAGAAGATATGTGGCTGATCATCGTCGTCGCTTTTACCATTCTCTTTACCGCTTCATTCGGCTGGGGGCTTTGGGGTTAGGCGATAGAACACGAGCAAGAGGTAACGAGACGGGGCCGGACTGCACCCAGCAGCCGGCCCCGTCTCGTTTTATTGGGTTTCATCCGACTCGAGCGTACCCATCTCGGCCCAGGGAGGCGAAGGGCATTGCTGGCAACAAGCCTAACTACGAGCGCCGGCAGGCACGCAGGATGAAAAAGGCGATAAAAGCCCCGACGCCGTAATAAGGAATCTTGTTCAAAGAGTAGTGGCTGCCGATAATCGTTCGCTCTGCGACGCTTACAGATAATCCCGACAGCAGAGCGGGAAAACGCCAAGCGACCAGTTCGACGAGACAGAAAAAGAGAAACAGGGCAATCAGCAGCGGCCGTTCCGGCAGGCGCGGCAGTGTGAACTGGATCACGAGCGCCCAGCACATCAGAAACAGGATACCAGTTAGGTAATGGTTTACTTCCGTGTCGTAGGGCCCCTGGTAAAGCGCCGCACTGAACCACAACGGCAGGCAGATGACAAGGAACTTGAGCAGTGCCGTGCGCTCTTTGGAGGGTTCCTTCGCCGGGACACCGGACACTGCCGTCCTGCTGCTGTTCTCTGATCGCATGGCGTCTCTCTCCGCGGCCAAGACTACAAACCGGCGGAACCCGTAAAAGGCCTCCACCGGTTTTGTGCCGGCTTTATCTGTTTTGATCGTGATCAGGACACCATATCCTTGATTTGATCGACAATCTCCGGGTTGGCCAGGGTCATGACATTGCCCACATCACCGCGGTTGGAGATGGCTCCCAGGACCCGGCGCATGATCTTGCCGGAGCGGGTCTTCGGCATGTCCGGAACGATCCAGACGTTCTTGCAACGGGCAATCTTGCCGATTTGGGTGACAACGGCGTCCGCCACTTTTTTCTGCAGCTCGGGAGACGGGTCGTAACCCGGTTTCAACGAGACGTAGAGCTCCGGTTCCTTGCCCTTGATCTCGTGGGCGACGGGCACGACCGCCGCTTCGGCAACCTCCGGGACGGTGAGCGCCGCCGATTCGATTTCTTTGGTCCCCAAACGGTGACCGGAGACATTGATGACATCATCGATTCGACCAAGGATGCGGATATAACCGTCCGCCGCCTCCATCGCCGCATCGCCGGTCAGGTATGGCCAGTCGCGCCAGTCCTTGCTGTTCGGGTTCTTGTTGTACATGCCGAAATAGGTGTCGACGAAGCGCTTGCGGTTGCCCCAGATGGTCTGGAAACATCCCGGCCAGGGATTCTGGATGCAGATGTTGCCGGCTTTTCCTGAACCGCGTGGGATGACATTGCCGTTTTCGTCAAAGACGATCGGGTGGATGCCGGGTACGCCCGGGCCGGCGCTGCCCGGCTTCATCGGCTGCATGCCCGGTACCGTGGCGCAGAGGAAGCCGCCGGTTTCGGTCTGCCAATAGGTGTCGACGATTACCGCTTTCCCCTTGCCGACCACCTTGTAGTACCACTTCCACACCTCCGGCTCGATCGGTTCGCCGACGGTCGTCATATGCTTGAAGTGGTAGTTGTATTTGGCCGGTTCATCCGGGCCAACCTTGCGCAGGGCGCGGATGGCGGTCGGCGCGGTATGGAAGATGTTGACATCGAGGTCCTGGGCGATCCGCCAGCAGCGGCCGGCATCGGGATAGGTGGGAACCCCTTCGTAGATCACCGTGGAGGCGCCGAGTGCAAGCGGCCCGTAGACGATGAAACTGTGCCCGGTGATCCAGCCGATGTCGGCCATACACCAGTAGACGTCCTCGGGATGAATATCCTGGATATACTTGGACATGGCCGTTACGTAGGCCAGATAGCCGCCGGTGCCGTGCTGCGCCCCTTTTGGTTTGCCGGTGGTACCGCTGGTGTACATGAGAAACAGCGGTTCCTCGGCCAGCATCTGCACCGGTTTCACGCGAACACCGTAATAATTCTTTAATTCATCGTTTACCACGATGTCGCGGCCGTCCACCAGGCTGGCCTTGGTGGACATCCTGCCGGGATAGCGTTGCCATATCAGCAGTGTGACCACCTTTTGACCGTCCTTTTCCGCCAGGACGCAGGCCTCGTCATCGACTGCCTTATGGTCGAGCAGTTTGCCGCTGCGATAGTAGGCGTCCATGGTGATCAGCACCCGACTGTTGGAGTCGACGATCCGATCGGCACAGGCACTGGCCGAAAAGCCGCCGAAGACGACCGAATGGATGATGCCGAGACGGGCACAGGCAAGCATGGTTATGGGTAGTTCGGTTGACATCGGCATGTGGATGGTGACCCGGTCACCTCGCTTGAGTTTGGCCGTATCCCGAAGCAGGGCGGCAAATTCATTGACCCGAACGAAGAGTTCCTGATAGGTGACATGGAGGACTCGTTCCTCTTCCCGTTCCGGAACGAAATGGATGGCAGTCTTATTCTTATTCTTGGCCAGATGGCGATCGATGCAGTTAAAGCTGGCGTTGAGCTTGCCGCCGCGGAACCATTTCCAGCAGGGCGCGTCGCTGGTATCGAGCACTTCGTCCCAATACTTGTACCAGGTCAGGAGTTCGGCGAATTCTGTATAGTAGTCGGGAAACTTGTCCAGGCTGAAACGGTCGTCAATGGTCTCGTCGACCAGATTGGCTTGATGGATGAAACTCGGGGGCGGATAGAAATAATCCTCTTCATGCCAATGGACGGCAATTTCAGCATCAGAAGTCGCAACGATATTCTTGTCACTCATGATTGTCGCTCCCTGTAAGTTTTTACCGCTGGAGACCTTCACTCGTCTCATGCGAGCCACCGGTCGTCCAGACAATCCGGTTACCGTTGAGCCAGCCATTGACCGACCGCGGTCCGGGCCGGAAATGGGGTGGCCTGATAATGGTCGTGCGCCGACGAGCGGTACTCGTCGGTGGTGGAACTTACGAGCATAGGGTAGCGGAGAGCCGGCACAGACGTTTGGCTCCCCAGGAAACTGAACGCATCCATCCGCGGTGACCGGCGTGTGCCGTGCCGACAGTTTCCTTCTTGTGAACATGACAGCGCCAGGGAAGGCCATGGGCCTATCCCGGCAACGCCGTCGCGCAACCAATGCCGTGCACGATGGACGCAGGGGGATACCGGCCGAATCGATGCGGGCATTGCGAAGCAGAACGAGGATCGTACATCAATTCCCCTTATCACGACTTTCAGTGTTACTCAAGAAAAAAATCGTGCTCATGGGTGTCAATCCCCTTCTCTTGCTTACAATACCCCGGTGAAGTCGAAGTTCAGTTTTTTCTGGAATGTGGCAATCCGCCGAAAAGCTGCTTTCAGCATGACTCGGTCAAGAGAGGAGAGCCGGGTCGGATCGATGTGATTGTTCGGTTCCTGCTGCTCGTCGATAATAATTGTGATTTGATTGAGAAAGCGAAGGCGCATCAGGTAGTTGTAGGTCTGGACCAGATCCCGGTAATCGTGATCGGAGAAGACCCCTGCCTTGTGGAGTCGAAACAGTCGTCGCAAGGTGTTGGTCTCGGAAAGCTTCTGTTTCAAGGCGTAGATCCGGGCAAAGTCGATGATCGGCAGGATGGCAAGTTTGATGTCGAACATGCCCTTGTGTTCGCCATGCTTCTCCACCAGCAGTTTGCCGAAGAAGTTAACCGGTGGTTTGAAGAAAAGGGTGTTTTCGGTCAGGTTCCGAAGGAACCCGGGCCAGCGATCGATGGATTGCAGGAGGTACGCTTTCAATTCGGTGGCCAGCGATAGGTCGCCCCAGACGCCACGGAAATCAAAAAAAATGCTGCTGTGCAGCAGGTCCTGTGGATCGGCGGTTCGGATCCAGGAGCGGAAGTAGTGCTTCCAAACCGACAGCGGTTGGCACCATTTCGGGTTTTTGGCCATGTTGTCGCCGGTACACAGTCGATAGCCGGCGCTGTGCAGATGGTCGCAGATGGAGCTGGAAAGTTGCAGGAAATAGGCTTCAGCTGCCTCGGCCGGTTGCCCTTCCGGTTGATCTTGATAGACCAAGGCGTTGTCCTGATCTGATATGAACGTCTGTTCCTCCCTGCCCTCCGAACCCATGACCATGAACACGAAAGGGCAGGGAGCGGGTCCGAGTTGGGCGATGGCAAAGGTGATAACCTTGTCAATAATGGCGTCGGAAAAGGCGGTGATCAGGGTGGTGATGTATTCGGTACTGGCCCCGTTCTGGATAGGCGTGAGCAGCATTCTGGTCAGCCGCTCGTGAATGTTCTTCAATTGCCTGATGTTCTAGGCTGCCTTTACCGTCTTGATGAGCAGGTAGGTCGATCGGGTCTGGGCGACGATCAGGTCTTTTTCGGTGATGATGCCACTGATTTCACCCTGTTGGTCAAGCAGCATCAGGTGCCGTACATCTTGCTCGATCATTTCCAGAAATGCCTGGTAAACCAGCGATTGGTCGCTAATGCTGATGACTGGGGAGGACATGATGGTTTGTACCGACCGACTCGGATCGAGTCCCTGGGCCAGGACCTTTTTTCGCAGGTCGGCGTCGGTGACGATGCCTCTCACCTGTTGGTTGTCATCCTGGATCAGCAAAGCGCTGCTGTTGTGTTTGGCCATCATCTCGGCGGCTGTTTTGATCGGTGTCGACACAGGGCAGGAAACGGTTGACGGGCGGTACATGGCCGCAATGGGCTGGTTGAAAAACGGCAGATTCAGTTCCTTGTCCTTGACCTGGCGGGAGATGATGCCCGCGTAGGTTCGGTTGATCATGCTCTTGCCGAAGGCGTTGGTGAAGAATTCAGTGAAAGCTTCGCTTTGTTCGCACAGGGAAAGAAAATGATCCGCATCAAGCGCGATCATTTCGGCGTCTTCCTGAATGCGCAAGGTCTTGGTGGCGATTCCCTCGTTGAGCAGGATGGAGATGCCGCCGAAACTGTCGCCGGTACGAAGATCTCGTTTCAGCGTCTCGCTGAAATTGAATTCGAAATAGAAACGGGCGGCACCGGAGGTCAGAACACGGAAGCGATCGACGGTGGTAAGTTCTTGGGTAAGCAGCACGGTTCCCTGTTGCGCGCTTTCCCGATAGAGAAAGGTGGCGACGGCAGCGAATTGTTCCTTGGTCAACAGCGAGAAGGGTTTGTAGCGATAGGCTTCTTCCATGGGTGACCTCGTGTGCGTGCCGGTTTGATACCGTTGGTCAGTAGCGGATTCTACGGAAATACGTCCGCTTGGAGGCTTTGATGGCTTCTTCCAGGGTAACGATCCCCTTGCTTTCCAGGATCGGGATCAGCCTGAGAAAGATCTCCGCCGTGGCGATAGCGTCTCCCATGGCGGTATGACGCCCGACAATGGTGACGCCGTAGCGCCTGGCGACGCTTTGCAGATCGTGTTGGGTGTGAATCGGATGCAAAGCGGCGGAGAGCAACAGTGTGTCCAGCGCCAGGTTGGAGAAACAGAGGTTGTAGTGTTGTTCCTTGCGCCGCAGCATTTTCAGGTCGAAACTGATATCGTGGCCGATCAGCACCGTATCCGAGAGGTAGCGGTGGAAAGCTGGCAGTACCTGCTCGATGGGCGGTTGAGTGGCCACCATGGTCTGGTCGATGCCATGTATTTTATAGGATTCGAAGGGGATGTCGCGGGACGGGTTGACCAATTGGTCAAAGCGGTCTTGATAGATGATCCGGTTCTTGACGATCCGTACCGCTCCGATGGACACAATTTCGTCACTACCCGGGTCGAGCCCGGTGGTTTCGGTATCGATCACGGAGAAGGTCAACGAACTCAGGGCGGCATTGAGCAGATCTTGGTTTTCATCCTCGATTTCGAAGAGGTTGAAATCGTAATATTCGGGTCGGGAACCGGTAACGACCGGTGATCGGTATTCGGCCGCAGGAATGATAGCCGGTGCCGCCCGGGCGCCAATCTTTACCTGCCGGCAGGTCGAGTCCGGACCCGGCAGTGTCTGTAAAACAGCTTTGTTTTGTTTGAGCACGTAACCGAGGCGTGGCAGATTGTTGCTTTTTGCCTCGAGAATCTGCCCAACCCGCTCGCTGCCGATCGGGCGCTTTTGCCAGGACAGGAGAAAAACGATGTCGGTTGCCGATGATTCCACCTGCAGGTCGAATTCATCAGTGTCAGCCATGGCGGAGAGGTGTTCCAGGAGTAAGGCAAAGGCGGCGACGAACGAATAGGTGTCGCCGAGCATTCGCGCCTGTCGATCAAACGGCAGGACATTGAGCCGGATATTATGTTCCCGGCCGACGGTTTGCTGGATCAGAAACAGCAGCCGTTCGATCTCGATACGACTGAGCGGCATGGTTTCAAAGGCGGCCTCCAGGATGGCGGCGGCAGCTTTCTCGAACTCGGTGCTGATGATGGCAAGCCGGCTGCG
>JAUVWB010000251.1 GCA_030604345.1 Desulfofustis sp.
GAAATATTGTTTATACGCCACGATTCTCCTCTCCGTCTCAGCGTCTGCCTGTGCCGTTACATGTGCCTGGTCGCGCCGGGCCGGCTCGCCACCCGCCGTTCTCGCTACCCCAGTATATCATATTTGGTGCAGAGTCAAAGCGTTGCCGCAGCCCCCGGGACACAACGGACCGATCGTCAGCCACAGCGATCCACCCATGACCATGAGGCAGCGGTCGGACGAACTGCCCACCGGGCCGGTAGCGGCCCAGGTAACGGCCACATGAAACCTGATCGGTGCGGTTAGCGACGGATTATGAAAAAACCGTTATGCCACTGAACAGAAAATGATTATTAGTGCACAGCAGGGTATGGACAATCAAGAACACCCGGTCGACACAACCAGGCGCAACGGATTACCAGCTGAGGGGGAGCAGGGTCGTCATGCAAGACGTACGGCAAACACATCCTTGCCATACTCGACTTTCGACAGTACAAAAAATGAAGGGCCTGCATCGGAGCAGGCCCTATATGTAGAGGCTCCTTGCAGGAGCCGGTATGGATGGAATAGTCCTTCAAAAGCGAGGCAAATATAATGACCAAATCGAAAAATGCAAGCATCTTTTATCAAAAAATGAGTCAGCCATGAACATTCTTGTAGTCCTCGGCAGCCCGAGGAAAAACGGAAACAGTGAAATCGCCGCGCAGCAGGTTGCCGAGACAATCCTGGAATCACACCCCGGCTCGATCGAATATCTCCGGCTGTCGAGCCAAAAGATCAGTCCGTGCATCGCCTGCGGCGGCTGCTCCGAAACAGGCCAGTGCGTTATCAAAGACGACATGGGTGCCGGCTATCAATCACTCGATGACGCCGACCTCGTCATTCTGGCAGCGCCCATCTATTTTTATGGCCTCAGCGCCCAGGCCAAGGCCTTCATCGACCGCTGCCAGGCCAGATGGTCCCGAAAATACCTACTGAAAAAGCAGATTCGTCCAGGAGATACCCGACGTGGTTGCCTGGTCTGCACGGCAGCCACCCAGGGCAAGAAGTTGTTCGACGGAGCGATCCTGGTTGCCAAATCGTTTTTCGATACCCTCGACATCGACTATGGCGGCGAATTGTTGATCAGAGGTGTCGACGAAAAGGGTGCGATCCTGGGAGATTCGGAAAAGCTACAACAGGCAAAGGAATTTGCCCGTCACCTGGCACGGACATACGACTCATGAAGCAAGCACCAGTTCTTCTCATCGGCCTCCTGGCTCTGCTCCTGCTTTTCTCCGCTTGCTCCTCCAACACCAGTTGGCGCGATGCCAGCCGTAAATCCGCCGGCATCGCCCCTGACCCGGCAACCACCGAAGCAGCGGTACTCCATGTCTACGGGGCGGATGCCTGGGGCTGGCGGGGATGGTTCGCCATCCATACCTGGATTGCCGCCAAACGAACCGGCGCTGAATCCTATGTGGTATACGAAGTGATCGGTTGGCGCCTGAACCGGGGACTGCCGGTGGTCAGAATCGACACGGACATCCCGGATCGCTACTGGTTCGGCGCTCGCCCGCAATTGCTCGTCGAGCATCGGGGCGAGGGGGTGGACCGCTTGATCGATGCGGTTGATGCGGCAGCACGCAGCTACCCCTGGAAACACGAATACAAGGCGGTGCCCGGCCCGAACAGCAATACCTTCGTCGCCTGGATAGCCCGCCATGTCCCTGAATTGCACCTGGATCTCCCGTTCTCTGCAATCGGCAGCGGCTACCTGCCCAATTGAACGGATTAACGTGCGGCCAAGACCGGGCAACAGCTGATCGGGGCGGATCAGACTCGGTCGTTCTGGGGAAATGTGCCCTTTTTCAGGACAGGCCGTTTTTGGCTTACCGCTCCAGCCAATCCGCCGCACCGCGCCCCGCCGCCCGACCGGTGGCCATACAGGCGGTGAGCAGATAGCCGCCGGTCGGCGCCTCCCAATCGAGCATCTCCCCGGCACAAAAAACTCCCGGCAGCTTCCGCACCATGAGGCAGGTATCCAGTTCGGTGAAGCAGACGCCCCCGGCGGTTGAAATCGCCTCGATCAAAGGGCGCGGGCAAGTCACCGTCAGCAGGAGGGATTTAATGTGACGAGCCAGCTGTTCCGGCGAGACAGTGGCTACTCGTGGTACAAACTCATGCAGCAGCCCGGCCTTGACCCCCTCGATCCCGATTGTTTTGCGCCAGTGACTGGTCAGGGATCGTCTGCCCTGGGGCAGGTTTAACCGCTCGACGAGCTTTTCCTGGGGACGATCAGGGCAGAGATCGACGGTGACGGTGACCCTGTCCACAGCCGCTAAATCCCCACGCAACAAGGGTCCACACGCGTAAAACAGGCCACCGGAAAAGCCATATGAGGTGATTACAAACTCGCCTCGGCGTTGAAAGGTTTCCCCATTCTTGGCACGGTAAGAGAGCACCACGTTCTTGACCGGCCACCCTTCGAACTTCTCGAGAAAATGGGTCGAAAGCGGTGACTCATAACCGCAATTGGCCGGCTGCAGAGACTGAACCATCACCCCCCTGCCGGCGAGCAGGCTCACCCAGGCAGCATCACTGCCCAATTGCGGCCAGCTTCCTCCCCCCAAGGCAAGAACCACAGCCCGATACGGAACCATCACCGGACCTGCCCCAGAATGAAAACAAAGACGCCCTTCGCCGTCCCAACCCAGCCACCGATGACCGCAGTGCAGGCGCAATCCGGCGCTCTGCAGACGCTCCAGCCAGCGGGAGAGCAGGCGATCGGCCGTCATTGTCTCGGGAAAAATCAAACCGGTAGAGCCGCGACGGGTCTTCACCCCCAGTTCCTCGACCCAGGCTTGCAGGGCCTCCGCCGGAAAATCCTGAAGAAAAGGACGCAACACCTCAGACCGTTCCCGATAACGACCGACGAACCTCTCGAACGGCTCCGACCGGGTAATACTCAAATTGCTCCGGCCGGCAACGATCAGCTTTCTCGCCACTGCTGGCATGGCGTCATAGAGGTCCACACTGATGCCGCGCTCCAGGAGCACCTCGGCCGCCATCAGCCCGGCCGGGCCACCACCGATCACCACCGCTGCATTCCTTTCCACTTCCCTCATAATCGGCCTCGATCCTGACGAGATACCCGTGAAACCATCATTTCCAGCATCGAAGACGCCTTCGCGCCAGCGCCCGCCCATCGCCCAACCGTATCTTCAGCACCGATTATACCCTCTCGGCCCGTTTTGCTTCACCATGAAATAGCCCGCCGGGGCACCCTCCACCGGCGGGCAACAGGCACCCGAAGATGGGTAAACAGTGGTGATCGACATTGTCTGTCTTACCGTTAAAGACCGGTCTGATAAAGATCGTCATCCCGATTTCCAGCGAAAACGGCCGTGCCATGAGTCTTCGAAAGCGACTGTTGTTGTATTGTTTTGCGTTATTCGTGACCGTTGTGAGCGTGACGCCAGGCAGATCCCAGGTCGGCAGCGAATACCGGCTGGACCTGGCGCACGGCGGCACCTGGCACGACGCGGAAAAAAGCACCGGCAAC
>JAUVWB010000063.1 GCA_030604345.1 Desulfofustis sp.
AAAGCTTCTGCGTATCCTCGAGGAACGGGAGTTTTATCCGCTGGGCAGCAATACCAAGGTAAGCGTCGATGTGAGAATCATCGCAGCTTCCAACCGTCGGCTGGAAGAGCTGGTGGAAGCGGGGCGTTTTCGCGAGGATCTCTATTACCGGGTGCGGGTGATACCCATAACGCTGCCGTCATTGCGCGAACGTAAAGAAGATATCCTGCCGCTGGCCAGGCATTTCCTTGCGGCATTTTGCCAAAGTGCCGGCAAACCGCAGGCAACCATAACGCCGGAAGCATTGCAACGTCTGCGGGCCGCCGATTGGCCGGGCAATATCAGGGAGTTGGAGAACGTCATTGAGTATGCGGTGGCCCTTTGCAACGGCTCGGAAATAACCGAGGATCTCATTGCCGTCGGATCTCCGACGAAGGCCAACGGTTTCAAGCCGCTTCGTCTGGCCCGGGACCATTTTGAAAAGCATTATCTGACTGAACTATTGCAAACAACCAACGGCAATGTCAGCCAGGCGGCGAAGGCAGCAGGCGTGTATCGCGCCGATTTGTATGTGCTGCTGCGCAAGCATGGTCTTGTCGCTGCCGATTTTCGAGACAAGTAGCAGGAGACGGTGGTGGGCCGGTTAGCGTTGATGAAAGGTGGTACGGCGGGGGGTGACGAGAGGGCGGGGATGACGGCCAAATCCAGGGCAGTCTTCCTGGTTTCCTGGCTATTGGCGGTTCTGTGGCTGCTCTTGACGAGCGGGGTGAGCTTTGCCGAACAGCAGGAACCGGCACCTTACCAGGGGCTGCTGGCGGCCCTCCAGTCCGCCGAGCGGTCAACAACCTTTATCCCCTTCACCGAGTTCGTCAAAGACCCTGAAAATACCGATCACCCGGCTTGCATGGATTATCTGGGGAAGAATCCGGGCCTGATCGATAAGATTCGTGACGACCTCGGCTGTGAAGAGATCCAGTGGCAGTTGCAAGGTATTGATTACCGTCTGCTTTATGTCCCCGAGGACCGGCCGGAAATAGCCGGGCCGTTCATCGCCTACAGCCAGGCGGTCATCAACGATCTGCTGGCTCGCACCGGGCTCGACAACCCGTACCATTCCATAACGACGCATATGGAGCGGGAAGGGGAGCTGACCGCAGGCGAACGGATTAGGGCGGTGATCGTTCAGGATCTGGCCCGGGAGTATAATGCCCGCTATCATTTCAGCGGAACCACTGACAAAACCATCTCAATCGGCCTCTCGGGTCAAAGTTCCATCGACGAGGTCGGCTCCTACTCCAGCTACCTGCATTATGACCAAGCGTCCGGCGACTATCGGTTTTCCCGGGACCGCCTGACCATCTGGAAGACCGGCGCAGCCAATCCGTATACGGTGCTGATGACGCCGCTCGAGGAGACCCTGCACATTGCCTTGCGGGATGACACTGAGCAGGCAATTCGTCGATCGCTTAAACAGCGAGCCAATCCCGTATCTATGGAAGAGGCAAAGGCGGTGGTTGAAGAGTTGCTGGCGTTGGAAGAGGCGGTGGCCGGCGGTATCGTCCATCATCTGGCTCCTGAGATAATCAAGGCCCGCCTCCCGGACTTGAAGGAAGATCTGATCCAGGCCGATCTCGCCGTCAAAGCGGGATATGGAAAATACCGACTCCTTCCCAAGGCCATCGCTTTGCTCAAAGAAATTGGTGTTGTTTCTGTGGTCGAGCACTACCGCAGATCACCTGAAGACCTCAACAAACTGCTCAAGAATAAACCGGAGGAGCGAGTTGACCGGCCTGTTGAGCAGCGTTGAGGCTCATCCAACGTACCGGTGATCATGCTTGCCGTTTCCGCAGGGGACCTGCCGTCCAGCCAGGTCCCCTGCGGTTTACCCGTTCGCTCCGTTTATTTCAGGAGGTTGTAGTCGTCTACCGAAATGGTCGTGCGACCGGCATCCTCCAGGACCGTTCCTTTGATTTCTACGGACCTGCCGTCAAGGTTGCGCAGATCGCTACCAACCTTGTTGTCCGTCAGTTCAAAGACTTCCCCACGGTCGTTTCGCAGGATGACCGACTCGGCAGCAAGCCGCTCCTCCGAGGGCCAGATGGCCGGATTCTCGATGCGGATCGTACCTGCCACGGTCAACTCGGCGGCCGGCTCACTGGTCATGCCTTTGGGAGAATCGGCCGACGAAGAAGCAAAGAGCTGAGCCTCTCCTCTCTCATCAGATCCCCAGATGACCGGACGTGACGCTACCTGTCCGACTGCATCTTTTGAGCGGTCATCGGCAGCCGCCAGGCTTCTCTCCGACTCAGGTGCTGCCGGGAAATAGTTGGCTTCGCCTCGTTCGTCGGAACTCCAGATCACCGAACCGAAGCTGTGATGATCACCGCTCCCGCTCATGGATCGATCTGCGACTACCAGACTCTTGCCGGAGGACGAAGAGGTGAAGTGGTTGGCCTCGCCGCGCTCGTCGGAACTCCATACGACGGCTCCAGCGGCAGTGATGAACAGAAATGAACTTGCAAGCAGGCTGACTGCTGTCATGGAAATTGTCTTTTTCATGATTCGCTCCTTTTTCGATACGCTGCCTCGTTATGTTCGGCAGCGGCAGTTTCTTTGGACTCGCACCAGCAGTCACGAGTGAGTGAACCGCTTCCTGCTGGTTGCGAGGCGGCGAATTGTTTCGCCGACTTAACTTATATAATAGCAAGGATCGTGCCAGTTATATTTTGTAATGTGAGTATGTATAGTTGAGTAGTTTTGCGCGTTTTTCAGGTAAGATGGTGATGGTGAAAGTGTATGAAATACCATACACTCTTGTGAATTTTTCGAGGTTCCTGTAAATATCTTTATTTTACAAATGGTTAGTGATATCACTTGTGCATGGTTTTCCCTTCACCGTTGTCCAATCCGCGTCGCAGGTTGCCGCTGATCTCGGATTATTGCGAAAAAATGATTTTATTTCGGGTGGTTGTAGACATGGTGTGCGCCGGTACCGAATGAGGTTAGGAATGGTAAGTGCTCCGGTCTTTGCTGAAACCTACCGCAGGTATCTCGATCGATTGCAGGCTGTTGATCTCATTGAGCGAGCCGAAAGGCTTGGGGCGAAAGCGGATGGCGATGGATTGCTGATTCAGCTCTATAATCGATCGTACCGGGTGTCGGGGCGAGCCATCTCAACCGTGTCCGGAACCGAGGTCTCACCGGCTGTTCGCGTTATTCTCGCCTGCTACGTGTTGTCCTGCCCGGATCATCCGGTGCCTGACCCGGGTCGTCTGATGAGTTATCGTGAATTCCCCGGTGCGGCGCCGTTGGTGTCGTATTTCGCCAGCAACGCTACCGGAGCTATTGAGGCGGCTTTTTCCGGCCGGGCGGATCGACTCGGACAAGTGGGAGAGCAGTGCGACGGTCGAGTCGAAAAACACGACTCATACGATGTGGCGTTACGTTTTCTGGCACTGCCGCAGATACCGGTACTTCTCTATTTTAATGACCGCGACGACCTTTTCCCGGCTGCCTGTTCGCTGCTCTATCACCAGTCCGCCGGGCGGTTCCTCGATATGGAGTGTTTGGCGATGACCGGTACCCTGCTGGCCGCGATGCTTGTCGCCGGCAGGTAACCCGGTAATGGTGAGCACCTGCGCACCTGATCCCGGGCCACGGATGGCCTGTCTGTCAGCCGCGGCGTGACGGCGATGGGGCCGAAGAGCAGTGTTTGGCAGCGAGGCCCTTTGCCGGGTCTTTTACCCGTGACATTACCATTCGCTTTATCAGGATGATCGACAAACAAACCTGCATTTCTGGAGGCATGGTGAACGTTCCTGTTTTCTCACGGCAGGTCTTTGGCTGGCTGGCGGTGTTCGGTTCGGCCTTTTGTTTCTATCTGGCCACCGCCGTCATCCGCTGGGGAAAACCCCAGGTGGTCATTGATACCTCGTATTACGTGTTCGCCCGGTTCCTTCTCGGTTTTATCGTCGTCTGTTTAACCATGGCAATCAGAAGACAGCGGCTGGTACCGCGCAGCTACCATTACCTGTTGGGACGGACCATCGCCAACACCATCGCCGTATTCTGCTTTTATAAAGCGGTCGAAGTCTCCACCCTGGCGGAAGCGAACATCCTCAACATGACGTACCCGCTCTTCGTGGCGCTCTTTTCCTGGTTCATGCTCAAGGAGCAGCGCGACATCTTCGCCCTGTTCATCGTGCTCTTGGCTTTTGCCGGTATCTGGATGATCCTTTCGCCCGGCGACATGAACATCAATCTGGGCAGTCTCTGGGGATTGTGTTCCGGCATCACGGCCGCGGTGGCCATGATTTATCTGACGGTGAGCAGGCGATACCACGATTCCCAGACCATCCTTTTTTTCATGTTCGGGATCGGTGCGGTGGTGATCTACCTGTTATTCCATGAGGTCATCTTCTGGCCCAACCGCATGGAGTTTTTCTTCCTCTTCCTTTGTTCGGCCCTGGGGGTACTCGGCCAGTACCTCCTGACGTATGGTTATTTCTTCGTGACCGCTGTGGAAGGGTCGATCATCTCGTCCAGTCGCATTCTGCTGGCCGCCTTGCTGGGACCACTGCTGGTGGGTGATCCGGGCCTGACCGTGATCGGCTGGAGCGGCGCCTTGCTCATTTTTCTGGCCAACAGCTTGCTGGCCATGCGCCGGGTGCGGGCCCGACCGTTGTCGCTGAAGAAGGGCTGCCTTCAAGGCTGATTCACGAGGATCGGTCCCTGCAGATGACATGGACCGCTATCCACGGGCCCGGGGCGGATGATCCGGTCCCGTGTGGTCGATGGGCGGTTCAGGTGGTGCGGTCGTAAAGGCGAAACAAGGCGGCGTGATCGAGATCACCGTCCCCGGAAGCGATCAGCCGGTCGTACAGATCACGCGACAGGGCGGTGGCCGGTAGATCCAGATCGAGCGTGGCGGCAAACTCCAGGGCCTGGTGCATGTCCTTGCGCTGGGTGGTGCATTTTCCGCCGGGGGCGAAATTTCCCTCAACCATCCGCTGACCGTGGATTTCCAGGATGCGGGAATCGGCAAAACCGCCGCGCAGTGCCTCCCGGACCCGGGCCGGATCAACCCCTGCGGCCTTGGCCAAGGCCAACGCCTCGGCAACGGCGCCGATGTTGAGCCCGACGATGACTTGATTGGCCGCCTTGGCCACCTGGCCGGCACCGATACCACCCACATGAGTGATCCCCGAACCAAAGACGGAGAGCACCGGTTTTGCCCGGGCGACAGCTTCGTCATGCCCGCCGACCATGATCGTCAAGGTGCCTCCTTCAGCGCCGATGGTGCCGCCTGACACCGGGGCATCCACATAGGCTGCCCCTTTCTCCTCAACCAATGCGGCAAGACGCCGGGTTGCCGGGACCGCCGTGGTTCCCATATCAATGATCAAGGTGCCGGGGCGAAGGGTCTGCAACAGGCCGTGCGGGCCGGACAGGACGTCCTCGACAGCCGCCGTATCGGCTACCATGATGACGATGATTTCAGCGAGGCGGGCTACGTCCGCCGGTGACGGCACCGCTGTCGCCCCTTCCCGGACCAGCTCCTCCCGGGGGGGTGCGGATCGATTGTAGACGATGGGAGAGATTCCTGCCTTCAGCAGGTTTCGGCACATGGGCCGGCCCATCAAACCGAGCCCGATGAAGCCGATTATGGTCTTGGCCAGATCTGTCATGAATGGTCTCCTTGTTGCTAGAGGTGTGCTGTGGGGACGCCGGCGCCTGGTCTCAGCGGACGACGAGGACGGAGCAGGGAGCACCCTGCAGGACCTTGTTGGTGACGCTGCCGAGAATGAGTCCGGAGAGGTTGCCCAGACCCCGTGATCCCATGATGATCAAGTCGCAGCCCTCAAGGCGGGCAACGTCGATAATCATGGCGGCTGCCGGTTCTTCCAGCAGGCGTGGTTCGCAGGGGATATCGGCATTGGTGAAGCGCTGCAAAAAGGGCTTGACTAGCTCTTCTGCGGCGCTGATGATCGAGGCGATCTGGCGATTGCGTTGCGGTTCGCCGAGCAGGGTTGGAAATTTTTTATGACAATGGACCAGCACCACGTCGGCGTGGAGCAGACGGGCGTACTCGACGCTTTGATCGATGACCAGGCTGGAATGAATGGATCCGTCTATGGCGGTGAGCAGTTTTTTTCTGTCCATGGTCGACCCTCCCCTCGACAGCCAGATAACCTGATGATTCGGCGGCACTATCCTCCTTGTTATTGTACTCGAAAGAAGGCGCAGGTTTCAAGCTGCCAACGGCCGCGCCAGGAAAATGGGGAGGGATGCAGCCGCGGTAGTGGAACTGGTCATGACCGGGCGTGGATGGTGGGAAAGCTCGCCTCTGCCTCCGTCCGCCCTCCTGCCGTGCGCAGACCCTTTTGTACCTGCTCGAGTAGCTCTTCCCCGTTCAGCCGTCCGTCTTGGAATTCATCTTCAAGTTCGGTGACAAGCAGGGCGTCGTGCAGGCAATCCATCTCCCTCGAGCGCTCGGTGATCGCCTGGTCGTCGCCGGACAGAACCTGGCAGACCTCGTCGATCATGGCCGCCTTCGCGCCCAGTCGGCCCAACACCTCTTGCGCGATTTCGACACGGGAGTCGATTGGTGATTGCGGTGCGGTGGCGCTCCCCCCGATACCGGTCTTCGCCCTGCCGCTTCCCTCGAGATATGCGGCGCAGAGCACCACTGCCAGTTTGGCATTTTCTCGGGTAGCGATCTTTTCGGCATGGCGAGCCAACCTGAGCATTCTGCCTATCTGTTTGAAGTCAGAGCGGTAAAAACGCTTCATCTCCACTGCCACCTTATCTTTGAGCAGGCTGTCCTGGGCCCCGACGAATCCTTCCGGCAGGGTGCCGATACACTGTTCGGCGAACTTGCAATAGGCGGCGCAGCCAAAATCCAGCTTCGGGTTGACGAAGCGGTGACCACACTGCCGACAGGTTCTGGTGGTATCGTCCTTGTAAAACTCCACCGACTTACCGCACTGGGGGCAGGCCACTTCATAGATCGCATCCTCATTCCAGTATTGCATATCCTGACCGGGACATTTCATGATGAGCCTCCCATGGGATGTGTTTTCGTTTTCCGCCACGCCGGGCTGTGCCAGAAGAATGGTTCTCGATGGTTCGTATCATAGGCGATTTTTGACCACCTGCAATTGATCTAGGTCAAGACTGTTGGGAACCTTGAAAAAATGCCCTGTCACCCTATCTCATCGTTGCGCAATCACCTTTTGTCCTGGCACTATCAGGTATACTCCTGTGGCAAAACGGTGCGCACACCTCGATCTTGAACGAAATTTCGAATTTCTCAAGTTCCCCGGTACTGCGTGCTGGTATTGCACCCGCACATGGTTGGTGGCGCCCGCTCGGAATAAAATGAGATTTTGCATAATGCTCCCCGATAGATGATTGACAAGGGTTCCTCCGGGGCAGTACTATAAACCAGTCTTAATTTAAGCTTAAAATCATTTGATCATAACCCGGTCCCGTCAGCCGTGATCACCATCCCACCAATATAAAGACAAGACGACTCGTCATTGTCTCGTTGGCCTTGAGGCTTCCCGGCCTCAAGCGGCGGACGGCGCGGCTCTCTTTTTGTTGATTGCGTGTCAGGAAAGAAGCTGTTTTTGACCTACTTCCAAGAGCAATTCAAGCTGACGTAAGGAGGTTCAATGGAAGCTGCCGCCACCAGCCAGGTCTCCCACCCCGCCCCCCTGATTGTCGAACTGGACCCGCCCAAGGGGAGTAATCTGCAGCCCTTCCTTGCCACCGCCTTAAACCTCAGGGGCCGGGTGCAAGGCATCCGGGTCACGGACAATGAACATGCCATTATGCGCATGGCCCCTTTGGCTCCTTGTCTGGCCTTGCAAGAAAAAGGTTTTACGCCGGTGATGGTGATCAACGGCCGGGACCGCAATCGATTGTCTTTCCAGTCCGACCTGTTGTGTGCCGCCGCTTTGGGGATCACCGGTATCGTCATCAAAG
>JAUVWB010000382.1 GCA_030604345.1 Desulfofustis sp.
CCGGATGTTCGGCAAGAAAGGCTTGTGCTTATTTGGCGTTTTCGGAATCGAGAACGCGGTTACCTTCCTTTCTCTTGAAGATGTTGAGAATATCCCGCATACTCTGTTGATCGTCTACGACGAGTATAGTTCTCATGATAGTCGGCTCGTGGTTCTGGTGAGGGGGGCGCGGATGCCTGATCAATTCTCTCTTTTTATCATTACCTTAGCGATGAATGCTACGATATTCTACGTCATCTCCGCAAAACACTGGTTGGTATGAACCCATACACGGCCGGCTGCATGGTTACACGCTCTCCTGGGAACCTTGAATAATTCCCGTTTTTTCAAGCCGCTCTGAAGGGGAGCCGTGCCAAAAGAACCGGTATGAGCCGTGCAAAACATTGCAAAAATATCGCCCAGATGGTATTGAACCGGTGATTGAAGCAAAGCCATCGTTATTCGTTTTTCCTCCAGGCGGGAGCATGGATCAGCAGACGGAACCCTTTCAAGATCAACCGTTGACCGAACATCTCCGGGAACTGCGCAGCTGTCGCATCTACAGTCTGGTTGCCGGCGTTATCGGTTTCTGTCTGTCTTCTCTGGTCAGTCGACCCATCGGCAGCTGGTTCTTCAGACCTGTGGTGGAAGTCCTGCCGGAAGGCACCAGTCTCATTTTCACCAGTTACCAGGAAGGGTTTTTTTTTATCTGAAGCTCGCCCTGGTCTGCGGTATCCTGCTGGCCAGCCCGGTCATTTTCTACCAAACCTGGCGCTTTATCGCTCCGGGCTTGTATAGCCACGAGAAGCGGGTCATTGTACCGTTCACCCTGATCTCGACGATCTTTTTCTTCTGTGGTGCCGCGTTCGGTTATTTTATCGTGTTCCCGCCGGCGTTTCGCTTCCTGGTCGGCTACAACACCGAGTTTCTCACCTCTCTGCCGGCTGTCAGCGAATATTTTTCGCTTGCCATCCGGCTGCTTATCGCCTTCGGCCTGGCCTTTGAGATGCCGGTACTGATGGTCTTTCTGGCCAAGGCCGGTCTGGTCTCGGTGGCTTTCCTCAACCGGAACCGCAAGTATGCTTTTCTGATCAATTTTGTCATAGCGGCCATAGTGACGCCGACACCCGATGTGGTGAACCAGTTGATGATGGCCGGGCCGCTGGTGATCCTCTATGAAATCAGCGTTGTTTCGGTCTGGTTCTTTGGGCGTAAGACCTTCGCCGGGTTTGTGAAAAAGGAGTGAGGTTGTCCGGCAAGCGCTGGATTTGTCGGACACGGTGCAGTATAAATGAGAGAGGATCGGACGCAGCCGGAAAACGGGGCGGGTTCATCTGACCCAGGTGTACGTATTTACAGACCGGTGAGGCGAAGGGCCTCGCTGGAAAACGCCTCGCGGAGGCCCGTCGGCACGACACAGTAGGCCCGCAGGGTTGCGGACAGGACGTCCGCAACTGACAGCAGGCCACGGATGGCCTGTCTGTCAGCCGTGGCGTGACGACGATCAGGCCGAAGAGCAGCGTGTGGAAGCAAGGCCCTTCGCCGGGTCTTTTACCCGTGACGCTCACACGTGCGTTTCATCCGGGTGAGCCATAAAAGCTCCCCACTATTCGAACCGGTATTTCCCGGACGGAACGGAGATGGCCTTGCTGTCTCGGGAGACCGCTCCATAATCAGAGAAAGCGGGAGGAGTTATGACTGCACAAACATTGTTTGAACAGGCTCTTGCGGTCGGCAGACCACCGACCGTCCAGAAATTGTTTCCCCATTCCCGGGCCCTGCTGGTCAGTGGCAAAGTGATCGATCAGGCGTTGCGCCGCAAGGGAAAAGCCATGACCATGGCCGCCAACGGACGCAGTTATTTGGTTATCCGCGGCGCCCTGCAGGCGGCCCAGCGGGCCAATGCGGCATTGATCGTCGAAATTGCCAAATCGGAGTCGACCTACTGCCCGGTCAATTTCTGGAATATTGCCCGACTCGTGGATGCAGCTTGTAACGAGCTGGGGATCACCGTGCCGGTGGCGGTCCATGCCGATCATTACGGTCTCAAATCACAAGACGATGTGGACGCTGCCAAGATCGAGATTCCGACCCTGTTCGAGGCGGGGATCACCTCGATAGCCATCGATGCCTCACACATGCCGGATGATCGAAATCTGCTGGCGAACATCGAACTCAACCCCTTCATCCCGACCTGGGCCGGACTGGAAACGGAAGTGGGGGAGATCAAGGGAGAACAGGGGTTGTCATCCGTCGAAGATGCCACCTTCTTGATCAAGGGACTCAACGCCCAC
>JAUVWB010000298.1 GCA_030604345.1 Desulfofustis sp.
GGAGCAGTCAGGCGCTCGTTTCGTCAAGGATCTTGATGATATTCCCCGCGGGGCAAGCTGCATCTTCAGCGCCCACGGCGTCTCGGCAGAGACCGAGCGCAGGGCTGCCGCGCTCGGCCTGCAGACCATTGATGCCACCTGTCCGATCGTTACCGGGATTCATCGGCTCGTGGAGAAATACTACGGCCAGGGCTATGATGTGGTGATTATCGGTCATCACGGTCACCCGGAGGTGGTGGGGACGGCCGGCCGAGTCGAGGGGCGGGTGCATGTGGTGGCCAACGAAGAGGAGGCCAGGGAACTGGTGGTGGCCGATGCCGACCGGGTGGCCTATGTTACCCAGACAACCTTGAGCCAGCACGACGTCGCCGCCATCAGGTTGATTCTCGTTCAACGTTTCCCCGGGATCAAGGGTCCGGCCCAGTCAAATATCTGTTACGCCACCCAGAATCGGCAGGATGCCGTACGCCAGCTGGCCGAACGTGCCGATGTGATCTTCGTGGTCGGCTCGAAAAACAGCTCCAACTCCAACCGGCTGCAGGAGGTGGCGGCCGGCGCCGGAAGTCGCAGTTACTTGATCGACGATCGGGACGACCTGCAAGCGGATTGGCTCATCGGGGCGCAGACGGTCGGCATCACCGCCGGCGCCTCGGCCCCGGAACGGCTGGTGGAGGGGGTACTCGACTGGCTTGGCGAGCAGGCGATCATCACCTCGGTATCCGAGTTGTTCGGCAAGGATGAGCATATCAGCTTCAAACCCGCCAAGCCCTATCAATAACTGTACGCGCGCGCGGATCGATGCTCAGGTCAAGGACTCCCTGATCCGCTGCAGAGCCTGCTCCACATTCTCTCGGGAATTGAAGGCCGAGAGCCGTATGTAGCCGGCCCCACAGCGGCCGAACCCTGAACCGGGGGTGCAGACTACCCCGGCCTGTTCCAGGAGACGATCAAAAAACTGCCAGGAGTCGGTGCGGCTGTCGATCCAAATATAGGGAGAGTGGTCGCCGCCCACGCAATCGTATCCCAAGGCAGTGATCTCCGAGCGGATCAGCGCCGCGTTTCCCATGTAATAATCAACCAGTGCTGCCGCCTGTTTCTTGCCTTCGTCCGTATAGAGGGCGGCTGCCGCCCGTTGAACGGGATAGGAGACGCCGTTGAACTTGGTGCTGTGACGCCGGTTCCACAACGGATGAACCGGTTGTTCGTTGCCCTGGTGATCGAAGGCACGGCAGGCCTTGGGTACTACCGTGTAGGCACAGCGCGTGCCGGTGAAGCCACCACTCTTGGAA
This sequence comes from Desulfofustis sp., assembly GCA_030604345.1. The sequence goes on from JAUVWB010000298.1 coordinate 1,290, forward strand.
AAACTGCGGAACTCAATGGCAACTTCCCGGGCGCCCGGTAGTTCATAGATGGATTTGGGCAGCGCCGGATCTCTGATGAAGGCCTCGTAGGCAGCATCGAACAGGATCAACGCCTGGTTTTGCCGAGCATAGTCGACCCAGACCTGCAAGGCCTCGCGGGAGATGGTGGAACCGGTGGGGTTGTTAGGAAAGCACAGGTAAATCAAGTCGACGGGTGTCTGGGGCAGGTCTGGGATGAACTGGTTGTCCTTGCGGGACTCCAGGTAGACGATGCCATCATACCGTCCGTCGCGGTAGGCACCGGTTCGCCCGGCCATGACGTTGGTGTCCAGATACACCGGATAGACCGGGTCGGGGATGGCGATGACGATGTCGGTCCCAAAGATTTCCTGAATGTTGCCGGTATCGCATTTCGCCCCATCGCTGATGAAAATCTCGTCGGCCGCAATGTCTGCTCCGCGAGCTTGGAAATCCTGGGCGGCAATCGCCTCGCGCAGAAACGGATAGCCCTGTTCCGGCCCGTAGCCGCGGAAGGTCTCTTCTTTGCCCATCTCCGCAACCGCCTGGCGGAAGGCTTCGATGCAGGCGGGTGGCAGCGGCTTGGTCACATCGCCGATACCCAGCTTGATGATGCGCCGGTCCGGGTGATTCTGTTGGTAGGTGGCGACTCGCCGGGCGATATCGGAAAAGAGGTAAGAGGCCTGCAATTTCTTGTAATGTTCGTTGATCGTGATCATAGTGAGTTCCTGTATGTTCGTGGTACCGAAGGCGGGCCAGGGCAATGGGCGCGATCCCGTTACCGGTATCAAGTGGTGGCGCTGCCGATCCGCCCACTATACTGAACTCGTCGTTGATGTCAACGATCAGCTCAGCTCGCCAGGGAGTGCGCACACCCAATGCTGGCCGCCGGGTCAAAAACCTTTGCGCAAAGGAGCAGACGTGGACCAACAATCATTTCAACCGATAAGATTGGCTGATTATCGGCCGCCGGAGTTCCTGGCGGAGCGGCTCTCGCTCTGTTTTTCCCTGGCCGCTGACCATACCCTGGTCAGGACCACTTCCGTCCTTCATAGAAACCGAGACGCTAGGAGGAAAGCCGGGCCACTGCTACTCTCCGGCGAACACCTGGAACTCCTTGAAGTCCGATTGAACGGTGAGAGAGTGGCACCGGATGCGTACCGGATCACCCCCGAGAGTCTGGAGATCGATACGGTTCCCGACGATTTTCAACTGGAGGTGGTTACCCGCCTCTATCCCGACCGTAATACGGCGCTGTCCGGACTGTATCGCTCTTCCGGGATGTATTGCACCCAGTGCGAAGCGCAGGGGTTCCGCAGGATCACCTATTACCTTGATCGACCCGATGTGCTGACCCGTTTTTTCACAAGAATCGAGGCAGAGGCGGAGTCTTTTCCGGTCCTGCTCGCCAACGGTAACCTCGTTGCGGCAGGAAGGCTCCCGCGGGGGCGTCATTTCGTGGAATGGGACGACCCCTTCCCCAAACCAAGCTACCTGTTTGCGCTGGTCGCCGGAAACCTGAGCCGGATCGAGGATAGTTTTGTCACCCGATCGGGCCGGCAGATTGTTTTGCAGATCTACGTGGAGGAGCATAATCGGCATAAATGCGACCATGCCATGGACTCGTTGAAAAAGGCCATGAAGTGGGACGAGGAGACCTACGGTCTGGAGTACGATTTGGACCAATACATGATCGTCGCCGTCGATCATTTCAACATGGGGGCCATGGAAAACAAGGGGCTGAACATCTTCAACGCCAAATATGTGCTGGCC
>JAUVWB010000314.1 GCA_030604345.1 Desulfofustis sp.
GAGCTGCCGGCTCTGAGCGCCCGGTGAAGATAGGTGATGGCCTGATCGATGGCCGCCGCCAGCGGTATTCCTTTGGCGAGATGGGCGGCGATGGCGGATGAAAGGGTGCAGCCGGTGCCGTGAGTGTTGCGGGTGGACAGCCGTTGATGGGTGAAGGGAATAAGCGTTTGGGTCGTCCGGTCAAAAAGGAGGTCGGACAGCTGTTCGCCGGTAAGATGGCCTGCCTTCGCCAAGACCGAGAGCTGGTAGCGGTTACCCAGATCAAGGGCGGCCTGGCCCAAGGCCTCTTCTGATGCGATGACCTGTCCACCGAGAATCTGGAGTTCATGTACGTTTGGGGTAACGAGGGTGGCCAGAGGAAAAAGCAGTTCCTGAAGAGCCGCCACGGCGTCGTCCTGGATCAACCGATCACCGCTCGTGGCGACCATGACCGGATCGAGGACGACCTGCGGTATCTGATATTCGGCAAGCAAGCCGGCAACACAGGCGATGACCTCAGGGGAGTGAAGCATGCCGATTTTAACGGCATCAGCGCCGATGTCGTCGAGGACCGATCTGATCTGTTGCTCGATGAAACCCACCGGCACCGGGTGGATGGCTGAGACCCCGAGGGTGTTTTGGGCAGTCAGTGCGGTAATGGCGCTGGTACCGTAACAGCCACAGGCGCCGATAGCCTTGAGATCGGCCTGGATACCGGCCCCCCCGCCGGAATCGGAACCGGCAATGGTCAATACGGTATGATAACGCTGCATGAATAACTCCTTGAAGCAGAAGAGAGAAGCCAGACAGGGAAGGTACTACAGACCGTGATTTGCTGTCCAGTTTTTTCCCTGGGTGCGAAAAAGAGACCGCAGGAAGAGCGCCGCCCGGCGGTTGAATTTCGACAAAGTGGTACTATCTTGTTCCTAACTACCAAATGTGCCGTGCAGGCGGTAACGCTCCGGCACACGTTTTCGTTTAACCATGACACCGACTGGCGTTGGTGATGTTCAAGGAGGAAGCGATGAAACGATGTTTATCTGCTCTGGCGGTAGTGCTGGTTCTGTCTGTTTCCCCGGTTTTTGGGGCCGGTACGTCGGTCACCTATAGCGTGGACGGCACTGAGTACGAGGGTTATTTTGCCGGTCCGCAGGTGGAGCCGTTGCTGGTGCTGATTCACGACTGGGACGGACTCACGGACTACGAGGTAAAGCGGGCTGAGATGTTGGCCGAACGTGGTTTTGCGGTATTTGCCGCCGATCTCTTCGGCAAGGGGGTTCGTCCAACGGCGGTGGAGGATAAACGGCAGCACACCGGTGAGTTGTACGCCGATCGTGCCAAAATGAGGGCGTTGCTCAGCGCCGGACTGGAGCAGGGGATCGCCCAGGGAGGCGATGGTTCGCGAGTGGTCGTGTTTGGTTATTGTTTCGGCGGGGCCGCCGTTCTGGAAATGGCTCGTTCAGGGGCGGAGGCCAAGGGTTTCGTCAGCTTCCACGGTGGCCTCAGTACCCCTGACGGACAAGATTACCGGCAAACGAAGGGCTCCATCCTGGTCTTTCACGGCACCGCCGATACGGCCATCACCATGGAAGAATTTGCCGCTCTGGCAGTCACTTTGGAACAGACCGGCATAGCCCATGAAATGATCAGCTACGGTGGCGCCCCCCATGCCTTCACCGTATTCGGGGCGGATAACTACAGAGAAGAGGCGGACCGGCAATCGTGGGCTCGGTTCATCACCTACCTGCAGGAGACGCTCCAGCTGTAATTTTCGATTCTCCCCAACGGGGGCCCGGCAGCCTAGCGAAGAAGGAAGCCTTTGGATCGTAAGAACTCCAACAGGTGCGGCCGGGCCTCTTTGACCAGCATGGCGGAGATCTGCTCACTCCAGGTAGAGTCTTTTCTGCCGCCGGTCCTGCTCCGATAGTAGTCTCTCACCTGTTCGTCATACTCTGTGATGGCCGCGGTATCCTGCTGGTCGCTGTAGCGCTCCTGCTTGAGGACCACGCTCAGCGGCAGACGTGGTTTCGTCTCAGGATCCTGGGCCGGATAGCCGAGGCACATGCCGAAGACCGGGTATACCAGATGCGGGAGTCCGAGCAGGCGGTCTGCCTCGCCGATTCTGTTTCTGATCGCCCCGATATAACAACCGCCGAGGCCGACTGATTCTGCGGCTATCATGACGTTTTGGGCAAATAAAGCGCAATCGAGAGAAGCGGTAAGGAATTGTTCGGTGTAGCCGGAGAGCATGGGCGCATCGTGCTTGGAGCAGGCCAGCCGATGCCGGTGCATGTCGGCGCAGAAGACCAGGAACACCGGCGCCTCGCGGACGTATTTTTGTCCGGCCGTGTAGTCACAGAGCGCCTCCCGTGCTGCCTGATCGTTGACTTGGATGACGGTGCAGGCCTGGATAAAGGATGATGTGGCGGCACATTGTCCGGCCAGAATCAATTCTTTCACGAGGCTTTGCTCCACCGGGCGATCGGCGAATTTACGGATGGAGCGGTGCGCCTTCAAGAGAGCGATAACATGGTCCATGGTGCGGTTCGTTCCTGGTTCGGCCATCGTGGTGGGCGACTTGGGTTCAGGGTAGTGGAGATCTGTTCACTATACCGCAGCAGCTTCAGGGGTGCAGGTAATTGTTGTCGCGAATCAACCGTACCTCGCCTTGTCTCGATGGTCGATTCGTTTGTGCGGGGTTTCTCAAAAGATCGAGGCATCGACGCAGATGCGGTATGAGGACGGACTGTTATGGCCGCAGACGACGACGTTGTCCAGACGCATCGTTCGTCCCGCTTGGCCTGATGCCAGCTGAAGAGCCGCGACGGTTTCAGCGAACTGCGATTGGGGTTGAAAATCGTACAGGTGGAGGTGACCGCCGCGGCGAAGCGCGTGAATGGCCAGGTGCAGAAACGATCGGGCCGAGCCGGGCAGGGGCAGGACAATTCGATCGAATTTCATCCCACAGGATGGCACCAGATCGACGAC
>JAUVWB010000206.1 GCA_030604345.1 Desulfofustis sp.
ACCTTGCCCTCAGGAGTACCACACAGGTAATAAGGTAGTGCATACCCGATCCACGATCGAATACTCAGTTCCGTGGTTGTCCCATTTCACCCTTCCTGGCCAGGACAACGCCCCGTCTACGGAGTCATCACGAAACCTTGAGTATCAACAAAAAAGTCTGATCCCGTGAGCCTATCATGAACCTCTTTACTTACGGCTCTCTGATGTCGCCTCTCGTTTGGTTACGAGTAGTACAGGCCACCTACCGAAGCGAAACGGCTCTGTTGTCCGGCTACATTCGCAAGGCGGTAAAAGGTGCGACCTATCCGGTGGTTTACCCGAGAACAGATTCAGATACGGTTGAAGGCCTGGTCTATTATGATATTTCTGCTGACGATATGAAACGACTGGATCGTTTCGAAGGCGACTACTATCAAAGGCGGAGCGAGTCGGTCCGCCTGTCCGACGGTCGACTGATCGATGCCGAGGTCTATGTCCTCAAGGAGGCGTTCCGCTCCATCGCCAGCGATCGGGATTGGGATCAGAAACAATTCGAGCGGGAAGGGTTGAGCAGCTTTCTCAGCAGTTATCTCGGGTTCGACGAGGTGTCTTCCCGCCCCTAGCCTTGGCTGCAGCTATCCAGCTTTTCGTGCTGCCGGCCCTGGTTAGAACGAACCGAGCCGACGCAGTTCCTGCCAGGTTTCTCCCTCGAGAAAGCTGCCTGACACGTTGCCCTCCATCTCAACGAAGAGTTGCCGGGGTACGGCGAAGCTGAACAGGTCATCCTTCATCAACCGCTTCAGATACACCCGCGCTGACAGATCGTTGAGACCGAGGACCGCTCGCGGTTGCTCTCGTTGCGCTTCTGCCAACGGGTAGATACCGAGGGTCTGGCAACCGGCGGCGTAGGGGAATATGACATTTTCGTTATGTCCGCGGCCGTAATTGACCAGCACGGTCAGAGCGGAGACCTGATCCATGTTGCCGAAAAAAACCACCACCTCGGGGGTGTCCTCGGATCTGAGTTCGCTCAACGGTTTCAGCACCAGATACGGAGTCGGGATCTCAGTGATGGGCAACCGATTAATAAATTCCAGGACCAGCTCGGGCGACTTGAAATAGCGTTCGCCGTGCGTGAAATGGTGGAAGGCCTCCGGTCGCAGGAACGGCTTGACCTGCTCGGCCGCCTCGCGGCCTCGTTGCCATTGGTCATTGCCTACCGACAGGAAATAGGTGAAGCACCCCTTGCCACCGGGAAAATTTTCGTATTGGTCGCCGAAGCCGAGCCCAACCCCGCCACCGAAGCACCCAAAGCTGGTCCGGTCGAATACCGCCGTTTCCCCTTTCAAGACGGCAGCTACCATGAACATCACGCAGCCCCACTTCCCTTCCTTGAATTGACGCGCCCCCTCCGGTTTCTCCTCGCTGAAGAGCAAGGCCATCGGTTCATATTTCAGACCGAGAGCCTGGGCAACGGTACTGTTCATATCCGCCTCCGCGTTGTTGCGATAAACGTTTCGGGATCGATCATTGATACGTCCGTCCCCGATGTTTCAGCCATCCATCCGGATGGCGACCCTGCGGGTCGTGATGCGTCCAATGGATGACCCCGCCCTTGTCGTTATATTCGTAAACCCCGAAAAAATCGATGGTATCACCCACCTGCAAGGAGTTGAGGCGGGGTGCAAGATCGATATTGTGGCTGACCAGCAGAGTCAACCCGGTGGGTATCTGCAGAATGAAGCGCTGATGCCTGCTGCCGTGCAGATCGTCGGCCAGCAGCTTCACCACTTCGCCCCGGCCTGTGACCTGCAGCGAACTGCGCCTGGTTTCATAGGCCTGTTCCAGCTGTTCGGTCCACGAGGCCGGTTCCTTGGGCAGTCCTTCCCAATAGCGAAACCGCTGGTAGCCGTACTGCAGGATAACCAGCGCCAGCACCAGGACAAACAGGATTTTTGATCGTCTCTGCTTCATCGAGCCCTTTTCTCAGGAGAGCTTGAGGGTACCTGGAGGCTTCTGACGAGTGTCTCCCGTTGCGCGGTGGGCAGACGCTGCAGATAACGTCGCCAACCAGGACAAAATCTCGTGTGAAAACGCCACAAACGCCCCAGAAACGAGAGAGGTGCGCGCTCGTAATACTTCCTCAACGCACAACGCTCGCATCGGTGTGTACTCATGAACGATCACCCTGGTCGGATTGGGCCGCTGCCTTGCCTTCTTCCTTGCGGAGCAGCGGGCCCCGGACTATGATGGCGCGAATCCGGCACTACGAAACTCCTGGTAACCATACCACATCGATTTCCCTTTTCGCGTCCGAAAACAACCATGCACGACACCATTTTCGCCAGAATGGCACAACAACTGGCCATTTCCTCTACCCAGGTGGCAGCGGCCGCCACCCTGTTCGATGCCGGTGCCACGGTCCCGTTCATTGCTCGTTACCGCAAAGAGATGACCGGCTCCCTCGATGAGGTACAATTGCTCGCCATCAGGGACAGCCTGGCCCGGCAGACCGAGCTCGAGAAACGGCGTTCGGCGATCATTGCTTCCCTGCAAGAGCGCACGCTGCTCTCCGATGACCTGCTGGCGGCGTTACAAGCAGCAGAGACCCTGACGACCCTGGAAGACGTCTACCTGCCCTGGCGGCCGAAGCGGCGAACCAGGGCGGCGATCGCCCGCGAGCGCGGGCTCGAACCGTTGGCTGAGTCATTGCTGCACGGCACTGAATCGCGGCCGCTGTCTTCGTATATCACCGCCGACGGCGCCGTATCCTCCGCCGAAGAAGCCCTCGCCGGCGCCCGGGACATCATTGCCGAACGAATCAGCGAAGATGCCTTGTCCCGGAGGGATATACGCACCCTGTTTCGTTCCACGGCGATCATCCATGCACGTGCGGTGGAAAAAAACCGAGACAAGAGTGCCACCTACCGCGACTACTTTGACTGGCGCGAACCGGTCCGAAAAATCGCTTCGCATCGGCTGCACGCCCTGTTTCGCGGTGAACAGGAAAAGGCCCTGACCCTGACGATCAGGCCCGAGGAACAAGCAGCCCTGAAGATCCTGCAGCGCCGCTGGTTGAAAAACTCGGCACACCGCAACCAGCTGCTTGCCGCCATCGAAGACGGCTACCGGAGACTGTTGGCCCCGTCGCTGGAAACCGAGGTGCGCAAGGAACTGAAAGAGCGTGCCGATACCAAGGCGATTGCGGTCTTCGCCGCCAACGTCCGTGAATTGTTGCTGGCGCCGCCCCTTGGGCAGAAACGGGTGATGGCACTCGATCCGGGCTACCGGACCGGCGCCAAGCTGGTCTGCCTCGACAGCCAGGGCGCCCTCCTCGAACACACCACCATCTATCCGACCCAGGGAGAAAAACAACGCTCGACGGCGGCGCACACCGTTAAACGGCTGGTGCATAAACATGGGATCGAGGCGGTCGCCGTGGGCAGCGGTACCGCCGGCCGGGAGACCGAATCCTTCGTCCGGGAATGCGGGCTCGACAAACACATCGTCGTTACCATGGTCAACGAGGATGGCGCCTCCATTTATTCGGCATCGGCCACCGCCCGCCGTGAATTCCCCGATCTGGATGTCACGGTACGCGGGGCCATCTCCATCGGGCGCAGGCTGCAAGACCCGCTTGCCGAGCTGGTGAAGATCGACCCGAAGTCGATCGGCGTCGGCCAGTACCAACATGACGTCAATCAATCCGCCCTTGCGGAAGCGCTGGAAGCGGTGGTGACCAGTTGTGTCAACAGCGTCGGCGTCGAATTGAACACCGCCAGCAGCGAGCTGCTCTCCTTCGTCTCCGGGATCGGCCCCGCCCTGGCCGCCAACATCGTCGCCCGGCGTCTTGAAAACGGGCCGTTTCGTTCCCGCCGGGACCTGCTCAGCGTTCCCCGGCTCGGAGCCAAGGCGTTTGAGCAGGCGGCCGGCTTCCTCCGCATCTCCGATGGCACCCACCCCCTCGACGCCAGCGCGGTACACCCGGAGCGCTACCAGCTGGTCGAACAGATGGCCGCCGACCTGGGGGTAGGCGTGAAGGACCTCATGTCCTCCGACTCGCTCCGCCAGTCCATCGATCTGTCCCGCTATTGCAGCGACTCGGTGGGCGAGCCCACCCTGGTGGACATCCTGGCCGAACTGGCCAAGCCGGGCCGGGATCCCCGCGAATCATTCACCTCTTTTGCTTTTGCCGAGGGTATTGCCACAATGG
>JAUVWB010000348.1 GCA_030604345.1 Desulfofustis sp.
CCGAACTCCCCCATAGAAGAAGATCGCTCGTTCCTTTGCTTGAATCCCCAGAATACGTTCAGTTCCTCAGAAATCGATAAGGTTTGAAAAAAAGACCTCAATCATAGAAAAGCATTTGTGCTCAGTCATCAGGCGAGGCTATATATTGCCCGGTGTCGTCGCTCTTGTAAGTGAATTGCTCTGTACGACGCGGTCAACTCATCACCGAGCCTCACGCATGGAACTTCGTCTCAAAGGTGCCGGTTTCATCGCCATTTCGGCCTGTTCTTTTGCAACCATGGCCATCTTTGCCAAAACCGCCTACGGTTCTGGGGTTGAAACCCTCGCGGTCCTGTTACTGCGCTTTGGGCTGTCCTCCCTGATCATGATCGCCATCATGCTGGTGGGCAATCATCGATGGCCACAAGGCCGAAATCTTCTCACCTTGATCGGCATGGGAAGTCTCGGCTACGCCGGGCAATCGTTCTGTTTTTTCGCTGCCCTTAACTACGCCTCAGCCGGCCTCGTTGCGCTGCTTCTGTACCTGCATCCCGTGATGGTTGCACTTGCCGGGAGCACCTTTCTCGGTTATCGCCTGACCGTAAAAAAATTCCTGGCCATCCTGACGGCGCTCGCCGGAACAGCGCTGACCATCGGCGGAGCGGCCTCCGGCTCCACGCTGGGCATCGTCCTCGGCATCTCTGCTGCGATCATCTACTCGGTCTATATCCTGGTCGGCAGCAAGATGCTCGAAGCAGAAACACCGATTGCGGCGGCCACGGTGATCATGCTGTCTGCAACCGCCGTCTTTGCAGCCCTGGCCTTGATGACGAAACCCGCTTTTCCTCAGACCATCACCGGCTGGGTTGCGGTCGGCTGCATCGCGCTCATTTCCACGGTCGTCGCCATGATTACCTTTTTCGCAGGACTGAGACTCATGTCACCAGGGGATGCGGCTACGATTTCCACCTTGGAACCCTTGGTGACCGTCGTGCTTGCTGCGATATATCTGGCAGAACCGTTTACTGCGGCCAAAGTCATAGGAGGTGCCATCATCGTCGGTTCGCTGATCGTGCTGGCAAGATCCAGGTAACCGTCAAACGAACCCCATCTGGTCAACCAGCTCGAGACATGGTCATGTATGTCGAAAATTTTTCTGGAGGCATGCATGGACGAACGAGCAGTCAAAAATCACGGTACCAAGCAATTAATCTGGCAGAACCATATTGAAGCCTGGCAACGATCCGGACAGAGCCAACAGGATTATTGCCAAATACACGGCCTTGCCTTGGCCACTTTTGGCTACTGGCGGCGAAAACTGAAAGAGGTCCGTCCCGAGAAACCGCGCTTCTACCCGTTGGTGGTCACCGGGCAACCCTCATTCCCGAATGGAACCGGCCATAATGAGCGAGCTGGCGTACGCGTGGTGCTCGGTGGCAGCCGATTCACCATTGAGATCGACGAATCATTCTCGCCGGTGACCCTGCGGGCGGTTATTACCACCCTGGAGCAACTGTGATGGACCGGGGAGCTGGTAGAAGCACCGTGTACCTGGCGCTGGGCGCCACAGATATGCGCAAATCGATCAACGGCCTATCACTGCTGGTGGAAGAACAGTTCGAGCTGGACCTGTTCACCGGCAACCTGTTTGCCTTCTGCAACCGCCGCCGGGACATGGTCAAGATCCTCTACTGGGACACCAACGGTTTCTGCATCTGGCTCAAGCGCCTGGAGCAGGATCAGTTCCGCTGGCCGCAGAGCAAGCAGGAGGTGATGGAGATCAGCCCAACGGCCCTGAACTGGTTGCTGCATGGCCTGGATGTCCGCCAGGCGCATCGCCGGTTGAGCTATGGATCGGTGGCCTGAAAATATTCTATTATATTGATTTTATTAGTGATATAGTTGTTCGTTCGTGATAGTATGGTGTCATGAAACCTGCCACAGAAACCACCTTGCCCGACGATCCGGAAGAACTGAAGCGGATCATCGTCCATCTGCAACAGGAACAGGACTACCTGCAGCAGGAACGGGACCGGTTGCAACAGGATCAAGACCGGCTGCAAAGGGAACGGAACCGCCTGGAACGGGAGCAAGGCCGCTACGAGCAGGAAATCAACCTGCTCCATGAGCGCATCCGGCTGCTGTATGGCAAATTGTTCGGCAAGAAGAGCGAGAAGCACCCCGTTCGTGAGAACAGCCCGCAGCTGCCGCTGTTCGATATGCCGGAGCCGACCGAGATCGAGCCGGAACGCGAGACGGTCGAAGTGCCGGCCCACACCCGGCAGAAGCGCGGCCGCAAGCCGTTGCCAGTGGAGCTGCCGCGCGTGGAAGTGGTTCATGATGTCGACGAAGCGGAGAAGACCTGCGGCTGCGGCGCCCGGTTGGCCAAGATCGGCGAGGAGGTCTCTGAGAAGCTCGATCTCATCCCGGCGATCATCCGGGTTATCAGACATATCCGGCCCAAGTACGCCTGCAAACAGTGCGAAGGGCTGGAGACCGAGGGCGGCACGGTCAAGATCGCGCCGCCCCCGCCGCAGATCATTGACAAAGGAATCGCCACCGCCGGTCTGCTGGCCCATATCCTTACCGCCAAGTTCTGCGACGCGCTGCCGTTTTACCGGCAGGAGAAGCAGTTCGACCGGCTGGGGGCCGATGTGGGGCGGGCCA
>JAUVWB010000337.1 GCA_030604345.1 Desulfofustis sp.
CGTTGTTCCGACGTGCCGTGGGTAAAGGAATCGGGCGTCACGTAGCCGCGGGATTGCTGCTGCAGACGATCGTCCCCGATCATGCTGGCGGCGTTGAGCGCTTCCTCGATATCCCCTGATTCGAGAATCTGCCGGGACCGGTCGGCATGGTTGGCCCACAGACCGGCAAAACAGTCTGCCTGCAGCTCCAGCTTCACCATCAGTCGGTTGTACTCGGTCTGCGACACGCGCCCCCGCAGGTCATGCAGCTGATCGCTGATCCCGAGCAGATTCTGCACGTGATGGCCGACCTCGTGTGCAATCACATAGGCTTGTGCAAAATCGCCAGGGGCCCCCAGCTTGTTGCGCAGGTCCTGATAAAAACTGAGGTCAATGTAGACTTTTCGGTCCGCCGGACAATAAAAGGGGCCGGTTGCCGCCTGGGCAAAGCCGCAGGCCGACTGTACCGCACCGGAGAACAAGACCAGGGTCGGTTTTTGGTAACCACCGGCAGTCTGGCTGAAAATCGCCGACCAGGTATCCTCGGTGTCGGCCAGCACCACCGAAACGAAATCGGCCAGCTCGTTTTCCGCGGCGGTCGGCTGATACTCGGCCTGTTCCACCGTCGGTCCGCCGGAAAGCTGGGCTCCCTGTTCGAGGATGATCCGCGGATCGATGCCGAAATACATGCCGATCAAGGCCAGGATCAAGAGCCCGATGCCACCGCCCTTCATCTTGCCGGACAACCGCATGTTTCTCCGATCCTCGACGTTGCTGCTCCGCCGTCCGTCTCGCCACCGCATACCCGCCTCCTCCCGCCAGAGTCCCAGCCGTTAACCTGCGCTGCCCATGCAACGATGATAATCCCACGCCAGGGACGTGTCAAATGGAGCCGCAGGCAGTGATCGTTGTCTCCCTCTTCTTGACAGTCGGCGGCGAATACGGTATGTGATCAGCCAGCAGGGGTGGCCCACAAGCCTGAGAACATACCCTTAGAACCTGATCCGGATAATGCCGGCGAAGGGAGACCGCACCAGCGCTTGATCAAACGCCGGGTGTGCATCCAACAGGCCCGTCATCCGAAACCGTTCCCTGCTGCTGGGAACGGTTTCGTCATTTCCCCCCTGCCGCAGTTTTTACCTCCGGTGACCGTGAACGACTGAATTCAAGTCACCGAGATCCACAATCAATCGTGCAGGGAGGAGTCCGATGTTAAACGAAGTAACCATCAGCAGGGCCATCATCACCCGTTACATGGACAAGTTGAGTGCGGCCCTCGATCTCGATGTGGCCATTGTCGGCGGTGGCCCCTCCGGCCTGGTGGCCGGCTATTATCTGGCCAAGGCGGGCAAGAAGGTGGCGCTGTTTGATCGCAAGCTCTCCATCGGCGGCGGTATCTGGGGCGGCGGCATGATGTTCAACGAAATCGTCGTCCAGGAGGCCGGCAACGGGGTATTGCAGGAACTGGATCTGCAGGGAACGCTTTACGAACCGGGCTATTACACCCTCGATTCGGTACTGGTTACGGCGACGCTCATCTGTAAGGCAATGAGTGCCGGGCTGCAGATCTTCAACCTGATCGGTGTCGATGACGTGGTCATCAAAGACCACCGGGTCTCAGGCCTGGTCATCAACTGGGGTGCCGTCTCCACACTTGGCTGGCATATCGATCCCCTGACGCTCTTTTCCCGCTACGTGCTGGACGCAACCGGGCATGACGCCGAAGTCACCACCATTCTGGTGCGTAAGATGGGCGTGAAACTGAACACCGAAAACGGCGCCATCGTCGGGGAGAAATCGATGGACGCCGAAACGGGCGAAGAAGATACGGTGAAGAATACCGGCGAGGTCTACCCCGGCCTGCTGGTCAGCGGTATGGCGGCCAATGCCGTTTGCGGCGGCTACCGAATGGGGCCGGTCTTCGGCGGCATGTTGCTTTCCGGCAAACGGGCGGCCGAACTGATGCTGCACGGACTCGGCCATGCACGCTGAACGATCTCCGGGACGAGGCCGGAACCAGGATCGTCTGCGGCCCGGGCTGTACCTGGTTCTCACCGAGCCGCGCGACGGTTATGAAACCCTGGCGGAATTGGCGATCCGGGCAGGTTTACCGGCCCTGCAGCTGCGCTACAAAGGCGACGATCAGCGCCGCCACCTGGACCTGGCGCGCTGTTTGCGAACCATCACCCGCGGCAGCTCAACCTTGTTTATCGTCAATGACCGTCCCGATATCGCTCTCATGGCCGAGGCGGACGGAGTACATATCGGCCAGGAGGATCTGCCTGCCGAGGCGGTACGTCGCCTGATCGGGGATAACATGCTGCTCGGCCTTTCCACCCACAGTCTCGAGCAGGTCTTAGCCGCCCGCTCCGAACCGGTGGATTACATCGGTTTCGGGCCGATCTATCCGACCACCTCGAAGGCCAAACCGGACCCGGTCATCGGCCCCGAGCTGCTGAGCGAGGCCGGCCGGATCAGCGCCCACCCCATCGTCGCCATCGGCGGCCTGACGCTGGAACGTCTCGCTTACCTCGATCTTCAGGCATGCCGGAATATTGCAGTCATCTCCGAGGTGGCGCAAGCTGAAAATCCGGGGGAAAAGATGAACGCCCTGCACGCGAGGTTCATCGCTCCGAGCTGTCGAATCGTTTGACCGTTTTGCTCAAACACCTGACGGCATCGGCACGGAAACAGGCGAAACCTCTTTCTGATCCGGCACCACCCGTGAAAACGACGGTGGTGCCGGTGCTCTC
>JAUVWB010000096.1 GCA_030604345.1 Desulfofustis sp.
ATTCCCTCGGGGGTCTGCCAGTTGAGGGAATTGATCGGTCTCCCCTTCATCTGCTTGACGGCAAGGGCTTCCCATTGCTGATGGTGAGGGTGTTGTGGCATGGTGGACTCCTTCTCGATCAGGGGGTAGGTGACGCCGCCGTTGGGCCGGCCGGATTATGATCGTTCACCGAGCTCGACCAGGATGCCGCCGGTTGCCTTCGGGTGAATGAAGGCAATGCGAGCGCCACCGGCGCCCGGGCGCGGCTGTTCGTCGATCAACTGCACGTTTCGCTGTTTGAGTTCGGCAAGAGCCGCATCGATGTCGGCGACACGAAAAGCGATATGCTGGAAACCCTGCCCTTTTTTTTCGATGAATTTGGCTACCGGGCCGTCGGGAGCGGTTGACTCGAGTAGTTCCACTTCGCTTTCGCCGACCGGGAAAAAAGCGGTTTTCACCTTCTGGCTGGCGACGGTTTCGGCACCGGCGAATTCAAGACCGAGAATGTCGGACCAGAATGTTGTTTTTTCGTCGATACTGTCTACCGCTACACCGATGTGGTCTATCTTGAGAATCTTCATTGGGTATCCTCCCGGAAAGGGGTTTCAGACCGTCTTGCTGGTTTCTTGGCGATGGACATCACGCTCCGGATTGGTCATGCCGCGCCAGACCATCTCAAACATGGTGTTGGCCTGCGCGGCCAGGCTTTCTTTCTGGCCGCGCAGGATCCACATGAAGAAACTGCGTTGGACAAAACCCAGCAAAAAATCGAGCAGTGTGCCGGCCCGGACCTGGGGGTTGAGGATGCCTTCCTGTTGCCCTTGCCGCAGAACATCGATCATCAGGCCCATCATTCGTGGTTGGGCGAAGGTCTGATCGCCCATCCAGGTATTCATCGGCAAGGTCATGAAGACGATACGACCGAGACCGACGTGACGTTCGTAATAGTCGAGCTGGAGCCAGAAGACCTTGCGCAATTTTTCCTTGAGATCCTCGATTCCTTGCAGGTGATCGACGATCCGATCGGTGAGCTTGCCCATCCAGACATCGACAAAGGCGAAAACCAACCGCTCTTTACTGCCGTAATGCTTGTAGATGGTGGTAAAACTGACCCCGGCACGATCGGCGATATCTCTGATACTTGCCTTGTGGAAATCGGAGTTGGAAAAAATGTCCAGCACCGCTGCCTCGAGCCGTTGGTGGACATCCGGGTGCGCGATGTCCTCTCTGGTACGTTTCTGTCTCATGATTCTCTTGTGGCCGCAACCGCTCTACGGTAGTCGTTGCTATCCATCATCAGCCAACGACACAGAGGACGGCGCCTTTGGTAACACTATCACCGCTGGCAAAATCGATGGCCTTGATGGTTCCGTCGCAGGGGGCGGGGAGGGCGTTTTCCATCTTCATCGCTTCGAGTACCACCACCGTTTCGCCCTTGGCGATGGAATCTCCCACCTTCTTTTCGTAACGGACGATCATGCCGGGCATCGGTGCCAGGAGCATGGTGCCGGCCCCGCTGCCGTTCCCGGGTGCCGGTGGCTCGGGGGCCGGCGCGGCGGTGGTTGGCGCTGCCGCCACGGCGGTGGGTGCTGGTGCTGCAGGTGCCGGTGTGGGTACCGTCGGTGGTGCCGGGGGAGCGGCCACGATGGTCGGGCCGCCCACCGGATCCACTGCGACACTGAAATACTCGTTATCAACAAAGACATGAAAGCTGCGCGCAGCAGCCGACTTTGCCGGCGCCTCGCTTTTCTTTTCCACCAGCTGTCCGGCCTTGGCCTTCTTGATCAGTTCCTCCCGCTTGCGGACATCTTCCATGGTAATCGGCTTAACGCTGTCCGGTACCGGGGTGATCCCGTATTTCCATTCCAGAAATTTTTTCCCGGTAACCGGAAACATGGCGTAGAGAATCAGGTCGTCTCTGTCTTTGGCCAAGGGGCCGATCTCTTTTTTTGCCTTGTCCAGCTCAGGCTCCAGAACCTCAGCCGGCCGGCAGGTGATCGGCTGTTCGCCGCGCGGGTACCCCTGCAACGCCTTTTTCTGGACCTCAGGGTCGATCGGTACGGCGGTTTTGCCATAGAGCCCGAAGCAGAGATCCTTTACCTGGCCGGTGATCATCTTGTAGCGTTCCTCCGGGGTGTCGTGCAGCACGTTGTTCACCGTCTGCACGCCGACGATCTGACTGGTGGGCGTGACCAGCGGAATCTGACCGAGCTCCCGGCGCACGCGCGGCAACTCACGGTAAACGTCGTCGATCTTGTCCAGGGCGTCCATTTCGCGCAGCTGGTTGACCAGGTTGGAGAGCATACCGCCCGGCGTCTGATGGAGCAGGACATTGATATCGATGATGGAAACCTTGGAGTCGTCAAGCAGGTGTTTGTATTTGGGCAAAACCTCCTTTTCGAGAATGTCGTTGATCGCGGCCAGCTTCTTGATATCGAACCCGGTGTCGCGGTTGGTGCCGAGCAGGGTCATGACCAGGGGTTCCACGGCGGCGTGCGACGTTCGGTAGGCGTATGGCGTCATGCAGGTATCGATGATATCGACGCCGGCCTCGATGGCCTTGAGGTGCGTCATCGGCGACATGCCCGAAGTGAAATGACTGTGCAGGTGAATCGGTACGGATACCGCTGCCTTGATCGCCTTGACCAGCTGGTAGGCGTCGTAGGGGGCGAGCAGCCCGGCCATGTCCTTGATGCACACGGAGTCGGCGCCCATGGACTCCAGGTCCTTGGCCTTGGCAACATAATAGTCGAGGTTGTACACCTCGCCGCCCAGACGCGGCTCGGTCATGGTGTAGCAGATGCAACCCTGGAAGTGTTTGCCGCATCTCTTGATCTGTTTGACCACCGTCTCGAAGTTGCGATAATCGTTAAGCGCGTCGAAGGTACGGAAGATATCCATGCCGTTTTCCGCAGTCCGTTCGACAAAGGCCAGGGCCAGGTCGTCGGCGTAATTGCGGTAGCCCACCAGGTTCTGGGCCCGGAGCAGCATGGAAAAGGGGGTTTTCTTCATATAGCGTTTCAGTGTCCGCAGCCGTTCCCAGGGGTCTTCGTTGAGAAAGCGGTGCATGGTGTCGAAGGTGGCACCGCCCCAGGTCTCCACGGCCCAGAAGCCGACATCGTCCATCAATTCGGCGACGGGAATCATGTCTTCGGTGCGGCCGCGGGTGGCAAAGAGGGACTGATGCCCGTCACGGAGCGTCAGGTCCATGATCTTCACCGGGTTTTCGGCGGGCGGACGGTCACTGGAATAGTTCATCGCGGTCATCTGCACATGGTCACTCATCGTTGTTCTCCTTCGGGTCCGTATCTCCGGTTCGGATCTAGCGAAGACTGGTAAAGGTCCGCATCTGGATCAGCCGGCGCATGTTCATGATTTCCTGGCGCCCGCTCAGGCTCCAGAACGTCGGTGCGGGCGGCGGCAGAACCTCCGGTTGGATGGCCCGGACGGCCGCTTCGCTTTCCTCCTGGCAGAGGTAGGCTTGTACCGCCGCAAGGGCCGCCGCAATCTTCTTTTCCCTGTCAGCCATGGTCTTTTCCTTTGCTGGAGCTGAGCACCCCGTTTGCGTTACCGCTGACGGCAGAGGGTGCGTCACTCGTAAATACTATACTCGCTCGGCGTTCCCAGCAGAGCGTCGATCTCGTTCTGGATGGCGATCCGTTTGTCGTTGGCCAGCCAGTCGTACCAATCCTCGGCCGAGCGCCAGGTGCTGATGACCAGGCACTGGCCCGGTCGGTCCAGTCGTATCAGGGTTTGTCCGGAAATATAGCCGGGCTGGGTCAGGGTGACGCTGCGCAACCGTTTGAGCAACACGCTCAGTTCAGCGACCTTGTCATCCGGGACGCTGCGCTTGATAAAGATCCTGACAGTCATGGTAACCCCCTTCTGTTGCTCACGTTATAATGGAATGTTGCCGTGCTTCTTCATCGGGTTGGTGTCCCTTTTATTCTGGATCAAAGTCAGCGCCTTGATTATCCTCGCTCGGGTATTCGACGGTTCGATGATGTCGTCGATATAGCCCCGCTGGGCGGCGACGTAGGGATTGGCCACCGTATCCTGGTATTCGAGTTCCTTATCTTTCAGGAATTGCTCCGGGTCCTCCTGGGCCTTTGCCTGTTTACCGTAGAGGACCTCGACGGCGCCTTTGGCGCCCATCACGGCGATCTCGGCTGTCGGCCAGGCGTAGTTGATGTCACCACGCAGGTGTTTCGAGGACATGACGCAATAGGCACCGCCGTAAGCCTTGCGGGTGATGATGGTCACCTTGGGGATAGTTGCCTCGGCGTAGGCGTAGAGAATCTTTGCCCCATTGCGGATGACGCCGCCATATTCCTGAGCAGTGCCGGGCAGGAAGCCGGGAACGTCGACAAAGGTGACGACCGGGATGTTGAAGCAGTCGCAGAAACGGACGAAGCGGGCGCCTTTGATGGACGAGTCGATGTCGAGTACGCCGGAGAAATGTGCCGGTTGGTTGGCGACGATACCGACGCTCATGCCGTTGTAGCGAGCGAAACCGACGATGATGTTGGGGGCGAATTGTTCCTTGATCTCAAAAAAGTCACCGTGATCGACCGTCTGCAGAATGATCTGTTTCATGTCGTAGGCGGCGTTGGGGTTCTCCGGAATGATCTGGTTCAGCGTCTCGGCAGTTCGAGTTGCCGGATCGGTGCAGGCGACGGTGGGCGGATTCTCCAGATTGTTCTGGGGTAGAAAGGAGACCAGTTTGCGCACATAGGCGATGGCATCGGCTCCCGAGGTGGCGGCATAATCGGAAACGCCGCTGCGAGAGGCGTGCATGTCGGCGCCGCCGAGTTCTTCAACGGAGACATCCTCATGGGTAACCGACTTGACCACCTTGGGTCCGGTAAGAAACATGTAGGAGTTGTTTTTAACCATCACGACGAAGTCGGTCAGCGCCGGTGAATAGACCGCCCCACCGGCGCACGGCCCAAAAATAGCAGAGATTTGAGGAACGACACCGGAGGCCATGACATTGCGCAGAAAAATGTCGGTATAGCCGGCCAGACTTTCTATCCCTTCCTGGATACGAGCCCCGCCGGAGTCGTTGAGGCCGATGACCGGGGCCCCGTTCTTCATGGCCAAATCCATTATTTTGCAGATTTTTTCGGCAAACGTCTCGGACAAGGATCCACCGAGCACGGTGAAGTCCTGGGCGAACACATAGACAACGCGGCCGTCGATGGTCCCGTGACCGGTGACCACGCCGTCACCGAGAATCTTCTGCTTCTGCATGCCGAAGTCGGAGCAACGATGGGTCTTGAACATGTCGAATTCCTCGAAAGACCCCTCGTCAAGCAACAGATTGATCCGCTCTCGGGCGGTCAGCCGGCCCAGCGAGTGAAGCTTGTCAATACGTTTCTTCCCGCCGCCGAGCAGGGCTTCAGCCCGCAATTTCTGGAGATACTCCAGCCGTTCGATGGTGTTCATGCCAACTCCTTGGGTCTGGGTGGTGTTGGTGATTGTTCTGGTGCAGGAAAATACCGGTGCTGCACGAGATGATGGTAGGGGATGAGCACAACCGGATGGGGTACTGGTTGACTCGTGTTGATGCGTGGCAGAGCGCCTGTGGAAGGCGAGAGGGCGATCAGAAGGGAAATGACGTTATCGGTAATTGTGTTCACTATCAAGCTGAAGTAGCGATCAAAAATTGCCGTCATGGACGCCCCTAAGAAGAATAGACATAACAATGTTACTGTTTTTGTTTTAGGTGAATCTCGATCCCTTGTCAAGGGAAAATGCACGTGGGGAAGAGCTTATCACAAAGGCCCAGAAGTGCCTGGATCGTAGGACCGTGAGGAGGTCTTCGGGATGGGTGGCGCAGCGGTAACGGGAACCAGTTACCGGACTGGCAAAGCGAGAGTCGAGAGGAAAAAGGGTGATAACGGACGAGAAAAGAACAGCGTTCTTTTCTCGTCCGTGAGGGCTGTCGGCGCCTACTGGATGGTTGCCGTCGTCGTGCCGGTCAGTAGTGGGTTTAGGATGCGCTGGCGTACACGTCGGCGCAGAGTTTACCAAGAGAGCCGAGATCGCGGCACACATGATTGACGGCTTTTTCCATGGCTTCTATTTTAGCGGCGGCCGTTCCGCTGCCGCCGCTGACTATGGCACCGGCGTGTCCCATGCGTCGTCCCGGAGGTGCCGTCAATCCAGCAATAAAGCCGATCACCGGTTTACTCATATGGGCGGCCACCCAGGCCGCCGCTTCTTCTTCGGCACTACCGCCGATCTCTCCGACCATGACCACCGCCTTGGTCTCCGGGTCGGCCTCAAAGGCCTGCAGACAATCGATAAAGCCGGTGCCGTTGATCGGATCACCGCCAATGCCGAC
>JAUVWB010000411.1 GCA_030604345.1 Desulfofustis sp.
ACTCCTCTCCAAGGTCCGTGAGGTCCTGGATCACGCCGAGCTTGGCTGATGCTCGGCGTGCAGCGTTTGCAACGGAGCCGGATCGTGTTACCTTAGGAGGACCTTAGGCCCATTTGCATCAGGCTTGTGACTCCGGAGATCCACGACGACCATGAACACTAGCAAACGTAATTCGCTGCTCTGCCCCAACTGCCGTCGGCTGGTCAGCCGTTCGGCACCGGCCTGCCCTCATTGTGGGCTGAAAACCCCGGGTTCGTTATGGAACGACAACCTCTTCACCCGCGGTGATGGCGACGGGGCCGGTATCCTGCGCCTCGTGCTGGCCGTCAATATCGCCCTGTTCGTCGTCTCGTTGCTGATTGACCTGCGCCATACCGCTTATTCCTCCAACCCGCTCGGTTTTCTGTCGCCGAGCAGTAACAGTCTGTTGGTTCTCGGTTCGACCGGGGCGGTGCCGCTTTTTCATTTCCAGCGCTGGTGGACGTTGATTTCGGCGGGGTATCTGCACGGGGGCCTGCTACACCTGGTTTTTAACATGATCGCCCTGCACCAGATCGGGCCGCTGCTCATCAGAGAATTCGGGGCAAGCAGGACGGTTGTCATCTACACGCTGAGTAGCATCGGCGGTTATCTCATCTCGGCGCTGTTCGGCGTTCGGTTTACCATCGGTGCTTCAGCGGCCATCTGCGGCCTGCTCGGGGCGGCTCTCTACTACGGCAAGAGCCGGGGCGGCGTGTACGGCCAGGCAATCTACCGACAGGTGGGCGGCTGGGCCATCGGCATCTTCATCTTCGGCTTTATTGTGCCAGGTATCAACAACTGGGGACATGCCGGAGGCATGCTGGTTGGCGCCCTGGTTGCCTATTGGCTCGGTTATCGGGAACGGGCCCGGGATTCCATCGGTCACAAATTTTTTGCCATGGCGTGCGTGGCCGGTACCGCCGTCGCTCTGCTCTGGTCGTTGCTCAACGGGTTGTTCTTCCTACTGCGTTGACGGGCTTGGCCTGGTTTGACCGACCGGGATGGGGCCGGCACTATGTCTTCGATGTACGTACACTGAACAGCGATACGGTGCCGACGGCGGGGAACAACGCCATTACGCCATACGTGGCGGTATAGGATGCGAGGTGCGAGTAGGTGAGGGCGAACACGGTCGGGCCGACGACAACTCCCAAAAAGGTGAAGCACAGCACCATGCCGGTCATGGAACTGACCGCTTCGTCTTTGCTGATCCGTGCCACTTCGGCCAGAAATACGCCATTCCAGCCGATCGAGCAGGCGCCGTAAACGCAGAGCAACGCGATGACGGCGGCAAACGGCCATCTTTCATTCACCACAGCCACGCCCAGCGATGCGAGGGTCGAAAGGATGCCGATACCCACCAAAACCGGTATCCCCGCGCCGAAACGATCGGCGATGATACCCCACAGGATCCTGCCGCCGGCCCCGCACCCCTGGACCAGGGAGACAACGGTCCCGGCGATGATCAGGCTTTTTCCCAGATCCTGAACGAGCAGCGAGACGGCGAAGGACATCAGCGACAGCTGAGTGGCGGAAAAGCAGAAGGCCATCACCGACAGGCGAAGCAACTCCTTGCGACGAAACAGTACACGCAGACCGTATTGAATACTTTGCATCAGCGGTCGGGAGGGGCTGCGG
>JAUVWB010000233.1 GCA_030604345.1 Desulfofustis sp.
CGCATGGTATGAAATATTTCATGTCGACCATCTCTGGCCTCGGACCATACCGCATCAATCTCGACCGGCTCCGCCTGCCCTACGGCCAAGGCCGCAGCACCCGCCGCTCCGGCACAGAGGTGCAGGGACAGCATGCCGGCCAACAGCAATGCAAATCTTCTTGAAATCATCATCTTTCTCACCTGGTGAGGATAAAAGCAGCTGGAAATGGACAGAAGAAGGTTCTGAGCGCCATCCCTTTCCTGCCGAAGTCACGTGGTATCAGCAACACGGGTTAGAGCAACCGACCGCGCCTGACAACGCGGGCTACTATACTCCTTGAGTTTTTCTTTTTCAATAATTCTTATGTATCGTAAAGAGATGCCTTTTCACGGATTTTCAGTTTTTCAGAAAGATTCTTTGCTCTCGCTGCACCGCCTCTCCTGCCGCTAGAATTTGAGAGAGGCTAGAAAACCTCGAAACTTCGTTCGAAATCGAGACGCCCCAAAAAATAGTACCGCAGGCATCTCCAGGATCTTCCGAGGGTAACAGGTGCTTGAGCAACGATGAGATTGGGCGAGATGGCAATTTCTCAAGGTACTCTTTATCCGTGCCGATACCGTGGCACCTTGCTATAATACAGCTAGTTCGTCCGGCTCAGGCATACGTACTGCGGCCAGAGAGGCAAAGGGTATTGCCGGAAAACGGTTCGCGGAGGCCCGCCGGCACACCACGGCAGGCCCACAGGATTGCGGACAGGACGTCCGCACCTGACAGAAGGCCATGGATGGCCTGTCTGTCAGCCGTGGCATGACGGCGATGGGGACGAAGAGCAGTGTTTGCAGACAATGCCCTTCGCCGGGCCGGTTGCCCATAACTATAGACAAGTACGCTCAATCCGAATGACCATACACGTTTTCCGATGTCGTTCAGTATCTCCCTGCCTGTCATCGACCCTGGCAATCAGAGCCGGTAACCGGATCAACAGACGACCGGCACCTCTTCTTTGACCCTATGACCAGCGTAAAACACCGTCTTGAATATGGTGCTCTGCGGGCCACGGTCGGCCTGATCAACAGCATGCCGCTGCCCCTGATCAACGGACTGACGACCGGCCTCAGTCGGCTGGTGTGGATGGCATTTCCTTTCCGACTACCCGTTGCTTATGACAATATCAGCACCGTTTTTCCCGATATGCCACATACCCGGAAACTGGCGCTGCTGCGCAAGGCATACCGGCAGTTCATTACCGCCGCCGGCCTGATTCTGGTCATCAATCGGCCGCAGAACACCGGCCTGATCAAAAACGCCCAGATCTCCGGATTGGATTGTCTTGATCGGGCCCTGGCACAGAACAAAGGGGTCATCCTCACCACCTACCATGGCTGCTGGTTCGAGGCCTACTTCGCCTGGTTCAGTCAGGGAAACCGACCCACCAGCCTGATCTACCAGCAACAGAACAATCCGCTCTGCGACGCCTTTTTTGTCAGGCAGCGGCAACGCTACGGCAGCAACCTGGAACATGTCCACAGCCTCGAGAAGTTGCACGTCTATGAAGAGGCTCTGCGGCGCAACCGCATTTTGATCGTCAGCCTCGATCAGAATTACACCGACAACGGTACGCCGGTACATTTTTTTGACAAAGAGTTCACCTGTGCCCGAGGTTCCGCCCTGCTGCATCTGAGAACGGGCGCCCCGGTGCTGACCAGCGTCTATTACCTCAAGGACGGTCGATTGCATATCGACTTCGAACCGGTACAGCTGCCGTCGTATCCGGAGATAACCGACGAGGCCATCAAAGATATCAGCAACCGAGCCATCCGGCTCTACGAGAAGACCATCCGCGCCTATCCCGATCAATGGTTCAGCCTGTTTCACCGTCTCTGGAAAAAAACCGGCTATCCGACTAAAATAAGGAGATCTTTTTCAGATCTCATCGCTTCCGACGGGTAAAAATTCCTTTGTTTTCCCCCTGCCCTGGTGTACAACCGTGGTGAATCGCGTCGCCCGCCACCATTCATTGTCGCCCAGGCTGCCGGCGCCTCCCGTCATCAACCGCCGACCATCGGCACTACGCACTGCTACGCATGTCCAATAAAGAGATCCTCACCAGGCTGCTGGGCTTTCTTCGGCCGTATCGATCCAAACTGATCGTCTCGATGTTCGCCATGGTCTTCGTTGCCTTGCTCACCGGGGTCCAGACCTATATGGTCAAAGACCTGCTAGATAAGATTTTCATCGAGAAAAACGCCGATTACCGGTATGCGCTGACCATCGCCGTGGTCGTTGTTTTCGGCGTCAAGGGGCTCTTTTATTACACCTACAATTTCTTGCTGGAGAAGGTGGGGCTCTCGATAATCAAGGATTTTCGCGCGCTCGTCTTTCGCCACATCCATCTCCAGCCGTTGTCGTTCTTTCACCGCTATCCGACCGGCACCCTCATCTCTCGGGTCATTGCCGACGTGGCCTTGATTCAGTATGCGGTCTCGAGTTCGCTGGTGGGAATTCTACGTGACTTTCTGTCCATTATCGTGCTGCTCGGCGTAGTCTTTTATCTCAATTGGCATCTCGCTCTCTTCTGCTTTGCCATCTTGCCGCTGGCCGCCTACCCGATCGTCGCATTCGGCAAAATTTTCCGGAGACTCAGCACCAAGGCCCAGGAAGAGACGGCGAATTGCTCCAACGTGCTCTACGAGACGATCACCGGCAACCGGATCGTCAAGGCGTTCAACATGGAGGAGCACGAAAACATTCGCTTTACCGGTCAGTTGGATACCCTCTTCCGGGTCACCGTCCAGGACGCCAAGTTCCGTTGCCTGCAGCACCCGCTGATGGAGTTCATCGGCGGTCTGGCCCTTTCGCTGTTCATCTGGTTCGGAGGCCGGTTGGTGATCAACGGCACCATGACTCCGGGCGAATTTTTCGCTTTGATGACCTCGCTGATTGTCGCCTATGACCCGGTTAAGCGTATCGGCAAAGTCAATTCCGCCATCCAGCAGGGCCTCGCCGCCGCCACCAGGATCTTTGCCATCCTCGACATCAAGCCGGAAATCGGCAACCGCGAAGATGCCGTGGATCTGCCGCCGTTCCACGGCAGTATCGAGTTTCGCAACGTCTCCCTCACCTACGAGGACGAGACCCAGGCGTTACACGACATCAATCTGAGCGTCCCGGCCGGCCAGACGCTGGCCATCGTCGGCCACAGCGGCGGTGGCAAGACCACCCTGACCAATCTCATACCACGCTTTCTCGATGTCAGCTCCGGGAGCATCACCGTTGACGGCCATGACCTACGCGAAGTGACCTTGCATTCATTGCGCGACCAGATTGCCATCGTCACCCAACAGACCATCTTGTTCAACGACACCATTCGTAACAATATCGCCTACGGCAAATTCGATTGCACCGATGAGGCCATCCGGGAAGCCGCCGAGGCGGCTCACGCCCTGAAGTTCATCAAAGAACTACCCAAGGGCTTTGATACCGTTATCGGCGAGGGAGGAACCAGGCTGTCGGGCGGGGAGCGGCAACGCATTTCCATCGCCAGGGCCCTGCTCAAGGATGCCCCGATTCTGATTCTCGATGAAGCCACGTCGGCCCTGGACACGGAATCTGAGCGGGAAGTACAGAGCGCTCTGGAAAATCTGATGAAGAATCGCACCACCTTCGTCATTGCCCATCGACTTTCCACCATCAGGAACGCCGACCGGATCATCGTCATCAAGAACGGCAGGATCGTCGAGGACGGCACCCACGATACCCTGTTGGCCAGACACGGTGAATATGAGCAACTCTACACCAAGCAGTTCAACTGATAGGCC
>JAUVWB010000118.1 GCA_030604345.1 Desulfofustis sp.
GGCAACGGTGACGGCGTCTTGACCGGTCATGGCGTCGGCGACGAAGAGGATCTCGGAGAGTCTGACAGCGCGCTGGATGTCCTGCAACTCGCCCATCAACCGCTCGTCGATATGGAGACGACCGGCGGTATCGATGATCAGTGTGTCGTAGTGCTTGTTCTGGGCCTCGGCAAGGGCCTGGCGGCAGATGTCGACCGGTTTGCTGTCGGTGGTGGAAGGATGCACCGGGACATCGAGCCGGCGGCCGAGCACCTGCAATTGGTCGATGGCGGCCGGCCGATAGACGTCGGCGGGCACCAGATACGGTTTTCGCCCCTTGCTCTTGAGTTGGGCGGCAAGCTTGCCGGCGGTGGTGGTCTTACCGGAACCCTGCAGGCCGGCGAGCATGATGGTAACCGGCTGCGGGCCGTCGAGCCGGATCTGCTCGGCACTGCCGCCGAGCAGATCGACCAGTTCCTCGTGGACGATCTTAATGACTTGCTGACCCGGGGAAAGTTTCTGCGAGACTTCCCGGCCAAGTGCCTTGGCGGATACGGCGTCGACGAATTCGCGCGCCACCTGATAGTTGACATCGGCCTCGAGCAGCGCCATGCGTACTTCGCGCATGGCCTCGGCGATATGCTCTTCGGTAAGCATGCCGTGGCCGCGCAGTTTCTTGAATACGCCCTCGAGTCGGTCTGTCAGGTTCTCAAACATGGTCGCTGGACATACCTCTGCGCCTCTTTTGCTGTGGCGCTAAGAGTCTGTTTCTCCGTTCTTTTTGTGATGAAGCCCGAAGTTTGGGGCTCAAAAGAGAACAAAAATACTGCGAAAATCCAGATAAGTCAAGAAAGGATCGGCGCCAGTGACGTTTGCGGTGCGAATACCTGCTTTTTTGGGGAGCGACGCACCGGCAACGGACCCCTCTTGCCTCACACCGGAGGAACACTTAGTGTTTCTGATAACAACTCTCAACAAGGGTGGAGTCCATGTCCTATCAGCAGCATTCGTTCGAACATCAGCGTATCACCGAGGAGCCTTTTTATCTGCCGACCGGCGACGAGATCACGGTCGGCCTGGCCGCCGCCGCCAATCAACTGCCGTTGCTGCTCAAGGGACCGACCGGGTGCGGCAAGACCCGGTTCATGCGTTATCTTGCCTGGCGATTGCAGCGGCCGCTGATCACCGTTTCCTGTCACGACGATCTGTCCACCGCCGATCTGGTCGGCCGCTATCTGATCCGGGGCAACGACACCGTCTGGCTGGACGGGCCGTTGACCACGGCGGTGCGCATTGGCGGCATCTGCTATCTTGACGAGATTGTCGAGGCGCGCAAGGACACCACGGTGGTCATTCATCCCCTGGCCGACGATCGGCGGGAACTCCCGCTGGAAAAACGCGGCGAACTGATCACGGCGCCCGCCGGGTTCATGCTGGCCGTTTCTTACAATCCCGGCTACCAGAGTGTCCTCAAGGACTTGAAACCATCCACCCGCCAGCGGTTCGTGTCGCTTTCCTTTCGGTATCCCGCCGCCGCTCAGGAGAGCCACATCGTTGCCGCGGAGGCTGGGATCGACAAGGCCTTGGCCGACCGTCTGGTTCGCCTCGGGGAACTCACCCGCGGCCTCAAGGAATCAGGTTTGCCGGAAGGGGCCTCAACCCGTCTGCTCATCCAGACCGGGCAATTGATCGTCTCCGGCATTGAGGTGCGTGCCGCCTGCATGGTGGGCATCGTCGAGAGCCTCACCGATGATCCGGACCTGCTCGAGGCGCTGCGTGAGATGGTGTCGGCGGTCTTTTGAGCGGATCGGGAGTACCCCGGGAGAGGTTGGGTGACCATGAACGCAGAGCAGTGCAAGGAGCTGTTGTATGCGCTTGTCTATCCCTCCCACCCCAACGAGTGGGAGATCGACGGCTTGATCCAGGGTCTGGCCGAACTGGACGAAGACCGTCAGCAGCTGCTCTTCGGTCAAGTCCAGGCCATCTGGCCGATCAGTCATTCCCTGTGCCTGGCGTTTCTCGACCAGGCAAGCCGCCAGACGGTGGTTCCCGAGTACTTGATGGGAGCGTGGATCCGGGCGTTGCTGGCAGTCTATGAAAGCCGAGGGCTCGCTGCGGCACAGGGGCTGTTGACGCAGGGCGGCGCCGCCTTTCTCGCCGACCGAAAACCGACGAGCCGGGTTTCTCTGGAGCAGGTCTCGCCCTGGCTGCTCCTCTTTCTGCACGGCCTGGCCGGCGCCCCGATGGATCTGGCTGCAGGTGCGACGGCGGCCAGCGACGGGGCATCCGTCTTTCTGCCGTCGCACCTGGACGTCTTTAGCGAGGAGCGGGACAACAAGACCCTCTACAAATTCCTGACGGCCCTGCATTGGGCGCTCTATCGGCAGCGCCTCCATGAAGCGGTTCCCGAACCACACGCGGTTGTGGCCGCATGCTCCCTTTCCGGCCAACAACCGCCGACCGGCGGGGCTCCCACGGTGGGGGAATTTTTTGCTCTGTTTCCCGTGCCGCAGCTGGCGGCCGACCTGTTTTTCATCGAGGGCTGTCGGCGAGCCGGGCGTTGGATTGCCGCCGAGCTACCCGGTCTGGCCCGGCAATGGCGGGAGGTATCGGTACGGTTGGCAATGAGGTTGCCACCCGCGTCGGACGAAGTGGGTCGGGCCGTGCATCGCCTGGCGCTGGCGGCCGTTACCGTGGCGGCCGTTGAGCCGGGTGGCCAAATCGATCCCGCCGTCGTCGTCGACGAGAACGGCAGCGCGATCGGTTCCGCCCTGGTTGCGGCCTACCGGGAGCTTGGTGCCGGACTGGATGCCTATAGCCGCCCGCAGCTGCTTGACATCCTCGGGAAGATCGATTTCACGGCGCTTGCCGCGCAACGGCAGCGGCGCCGCGAGGACGTGCGAGAGGCCTTCGTTCTGCAGGTGGCCCGGCTGCTGTCCCGGCAGCGGCAGCGGTCCGGGGAGACGGAAACGAAGGGAGCCATAGGCGATAAAGCAGACGGTGTTCGGATCATAGCTGTGGACCGGGAAGAGGGAACTGCGGGGCGGTTTGCGCTGCAGATCGACAACCACCGGTGTGAACTGCCGGAGGAAGCGCAGCAACTAGCCGCTGAGATCAGCCAGGATCTGGGCGGGGTACCGGACAGCTATCTGGCGGCGGCGGTCGGCATCGCCGGTGGGGCGCTCAGCCGGGAGACCGGCCCGACGGCGACATCCGCTGAGGTGTTGCCGGTGACCATGGCCGTCCGTTACGATGAATGGGACTACCGTCGCCGCGGTTACCGGAAAGACTGGTGTACCGTCCATGAAAAGGAGGTGACGCCGGTCCAATCGACCTTCGTGGCGGCCACACGCAAGACCTACCGGGGTGAGTTGACCCGTTTACGGCATCAGTTCGAGATGATGCGGATCAACGAATGTTTTGTCGGGCGGCAGAAGGAAGGCGATGAACTGGACCTCGATGCGGCGGTGGAGGCCCGGGCCGACCGGCAGGCCGGAACGGCGGCCAGCGACAACCTGTTCGTGCGCCTGGTGCGCAACGAACGGGACCTGGTCACCCTCTTTCTGGTGGATATGTCCAACTCGACCCAGGGCTGGGTGGGCAAGGTGATCAAAGAGGCCCTGGTGCTGCTCTGCGAGGCCATGGAAGCGGCCGGTGATCGCTACGGCATGTATGGCTTTTCCGGCATGCGGCGCAGCCGCTGCGAGGTGTTTCCCATCAAGCGGCTGGATGAACCTTACCGGGAAGCGGTGGCGCGCCGGATCGGCTCGATCGCTCCGCGGGACTATACCCGAATCGGCCCGGCGATCCGTTTCGGCATCGATCGGCTGCGTCGCTGCGAGGCGCGGACCCGGCTGCTCATCACCATTACCGACGGTAAGCCTGAGGATTACGACGACTACAAGGGGGATTATGCCATCGAGGACACTCGCAAGGCCCTGCTCGAGGCCCGTGGTTCCGGCCTGCACGCCTTCGGGGTGGCGGTAGATCGTCAGGCCAGAGATTACCTGCCGCGTATCTTCGGCCGGACCAACTACCTGGTTATCGATCAGGTGGAGCAATTACCGATGCGCCTGACGGAATTGTATCGACAGTTGACTTCGTAGCCGGATGCACCATAGTGGTCTGCAGAGCACATTGAAACGAGGCTCATCCGGCTCGAGTGTAGGTGTTGTCGTCGACCCTGGAGGCGATGCCCTTCGCCGGCTTCTTTGCCGTACCGCTCAGGGGTACGCTTAATCGGATGAGCATGAAATGAGTTGGCCGCGCCGTGCCGGTGTGGCTGAACAGAGGCGGGAGTACAGAGATGGAATCGCTCATCCTTACCTGTGGTTCATGCGGCAAGAGTAATAGGATTCCCGATAAAAAACAGCATCTTCGCCCCAGGTGCGGCAGCTGTAAGCAACCGCTGGACCTGCGCTCGGCGGCGGTGCCGGTGCGCCTGGGCGACGATGACTTCCAGTCCTTTGTGGACAGCGCCGGATTGCCGGTGGTGGTGGATATGTTTTCTCCCGGGTGCGGTCCCTGCCGTTCTCTGGCGCCGGTGATCACCCGGTGTGCTTCACGCTTTCTCGGCCGGGTGATCGTTGCCGTGTACGACACCAGCCGCCATCAGCGAATCGCGGCGCGTTACCATATCAAAGGGGTGCCGACCCTGCTGTTTTTTCGACAGGGCCGGGAAGTGGATCGGATCGTTGGGGCCCCGTCGGAGCAGAGCCTGATCGGTGCGCTTGAGGCGTTGGCCCGCTGATCACCCCGGCTGTACCAGGAACTCCTCGAGAAACGTTCGGCGCCAGCCTTGTCTGAACTTGGCCGGCAGACGGTTGTCGGCGGAGGCGGCGTGTCGGATCACGAGCCGTAAATCGGCGGTCGAGCCGACCAGCTGCGGATCTATCGCCAACGCTTCGCAGCGGTGCCGGATTTCTTCCAGTAAACGCTCGTATCTGATTTTCTCCCTTTTGCTCAAACGAGTCGGTGGTTCGATCCGGGGAACCTGATGCGGCGGGACGCTTCTGCCGGCACGGATGCACGCGAGGATCGTCTCGCCGTAGCGCTGCAGTTTTTTCGTGGACAGCAGGCCTGCCGCTTTCAGCTCGTCCCTGCTCGTGCAGGTGCTCTTTGCTAAATCGATCAGTTGTGCGTCGGTAAGGAGATGGCCTCGGGGGCGGTCAAGCCGTCGTGCCTCCCGTTCCCGCCAGGCCGTCAGTTCCCGTAACACCACCACTTCCTTGCCGTGCAAGGTGACCGCACCCTTGACCTTGCGGTACCGCTGCTGATCGTCGTTGCTGTTCAGGGGCGTCGGCTGGTGCATCATACCCAGCTCCAGCTCCTCGTGCAGCCAATCCCGGGTCTCGGCAGAAGTGAGCCGGTCCAGCAGCGCCGTACGCACCGCTCCAAGATAGCGGACATCGTCCAGGGCGTACGCCATTTGTTGCGGCGCCAGCGGCCGTTTCAGCCAATCGGTCCTGGTCTGGCTCTTTTCCAGCTCGATGCCGAGCAGGGTGGTGATCAGTTCGGCCAGGCCGATGGTCGAGGAAAGGCCGGCGAATCCCGCGGCCACCCTGGTGTCGAAGATGGCGCTTGGCATCGACCCGGTGGCTCGGGATAAAATGGCCAGATCCTGCGGGGCGTCGTGGAGGATTTTCACCACGTTACTGTCGGCCAGCAGCGTGCCCAGCGACGACAGATCGTCGATGGCCAGCGGGTCGATCAGATAGCATTGGTCAGCGGCAAGGGCCAGCTGAATGAGGCCTAACTGCGGGTAATAGGTGCGTTCCCAGACGAACTCGGTATCCAGCGCAACGTATGGTACAGAGCGGGCCTGGTCGATCAACTGGCTGAGTTCTTGCGTATCGGTGATCATCGACGTCTCTTTTTTTGTTTCATCCGACTCAAGCCTACGTCTCTGCAACCGGGGAGGCGAAGGGCATCGCTTCCAAACGCTGCTCTTCGGCC
>JAUVWB010000104.1 GCA_030604345.1 Desulfofustis sp.
CAAAAAACCGCTGGCCCGTCTCGACGCGTCCCTGCACGAACACCTGCTGGTGGGTGCCGTGCACCGCGACGGGGTCTGGCGTATCGCCGTCGGAGATACGCAGGTGCGGCCCGGCGAGCGGGCTATCGTCATCTGCCACGCGCTGCGGCTGCAGGACGTCCGCCGCCTGTTTTCCGTCTGAAAGGGCTTCAGCGTCGCCAGAAGGCCGGAAAGAAGATGACCAGCACGGAGAACATCTCCAGCCGCCCGACCAGCATGTTGAAGGAGAGGAACCATTTGCCGAAGTCGGAGATAAAAGCGTAATTCTCGGTCGGGCCGACGGCCCCGAAGCCGGGGCCGATATTCATCAGTGAGGCGATGACGGCGCTCATGGCGGTCAGAAAGTCCATCCGGTCGGAGAGCACCATGACACAGCCCCCCGCCAGTACCATGAAGATGTTGGTGACGAAGTAACAGACGGCCAGATCGATCACCGACCGCTCCACCGGCCGGCCGTCGAGACGGACGGAGATGACGGACAGCGGCTGCACGTAGATCTTTTTGATGGCACTGTACAGGTATTTGCCGAGAATGACGTAGTGGACCACCTTGATGCCGCTGGTGGTGGATCCGGCGCAGGCGCCGATGAAACAGACGGTGAAAAGAAACATCTGGGCGGCCTGCGACCAGGTTTCGTAATCGGCGGTGACATAACCGGTGGTGGTGAGCAGAGAGATCACCTGGAACGAGCCGAAGCGCAGGGCCTCGGCGAACGTGTCATACGTCCCGGTGGACCAGAGATTGAGTGATACGGCACCGCAGAAGACGAGCAGCAGCACCAGATACCAGCGAAATTCGGTGTTTCTTGTGAGGCTGCGGAAACGGCCGTGCAGAAGTTGGTAATGCAGCAGGAAGGTGGTACCGCCAAGAATCATGAAAAGGATGACGACCCAGTCGATGTAGGCACTGCCGTAATGGCCGATGCTGGCGTTTTTCGGCGAATAGCCGGAGGTGGAAACGGTCCCGAAGGAGGTGCACAGGGCGTCATAAAGGTCCATGCCGCCCAACAGCAGGAGCAGGGTTTGGCTGGCGTTGAGGCCGAGGTAGATGGCCCAGAGCCAGATCATCGCGTCGCGGTTGCGGGCCACGAATTTTTCCCGGGTGATGACCTGTCCGGGGCTCGATTCGGCCCGGAAGATACGCAGACCGCCCATGCCGTGCGGCAGAAAGATCAGGGTCAGGGTGAGAAAGCCCATGCCGCCGAGCAAATGGGTCTGGCTACGCCAGAAGAGCAGGCCATGGGGCAGGGCCTCGATGTCGGTGAGGATCGAGGCGCCGGTGGTGGTATAGCCGGACATCATCTCGAAAAAGGCATCGGTGAAAGAAGCGATGGAGCCATGCAGCAGAAACGGCAGGGTCGACAGGGCCGAGATGATCACCCAGGCGGAAGCGGCGACGATAATCCCCTCGCGAAAGCTCAGTTCCGTGAAACGCCGGAAAAACAGACGCAGCACCAGGCCGCAGCCGGTGATCACCACGGTGGAGACGAGCAGCGCCGGCAGGTCGTTCCCCCCGTAGATCAGGGCACAAAGCACCGGCAGGATTTGTGAAATTCCTGTGACCAAGAGCAGCGTGCTGAAGACATGGGCGATGGAGGCGAGGTTCATGTCAGCGATCCTGTTCCGGCCAGGTCCGATACGGTTGGCGGGACAGAAAGGCGTTGTGATAGCGGGAGACGCCGGTGACCTCCCGACCGATCCAGGGTGGCCGGGCGAACGGCTGGTCTTCGTGCTGGAGTTCGATTTCGGCGAGCAGCAGCCCACGGTTGTCGCCGCCGAATTCGTCGATCTCCCAGAGGTGGCCGGCGAAGTCAAGGCAATACCGGACCTTTTCCACCACCGAGCCCTGACAGAGGGTGGCCAGCATCTCCTCGGCGTCGGCCAGCGGGATCTGGTATTCGAACTCGGGCCGGCACAAGCCGGTGCCCGCTCCCTTGACGGTCAGGTAGCCCCTGGTGCCGGCGGTGCGAACCCGGACGGTGCGGTCCCGGTCGGCGAGCAGGTAGCCCTGCCGGTAGGGGGTTCCGACCGCCCCATGGCGCCACTCGTCGCCGGTCACCAGGAACTTGCGTTCAATCTCGATGCCCACGGTCGCCCCCACTGTTGTCCGGTTCGGCTTTCTCGCCTTGTTCTTCGTCCGGTTGCCGGACTACCGGCTGACGACTGGCCAGGGAAGGGCGCAGGATGGTTTTCATATCCGGTAGATAGTCCCGGAAGGCCGTCCCGTACAACTCCCAAATGGTGATGAACAGGGCCGCGATTATCGGCCCGATGATGATGCCGAGGATGCCGAACATGGCGATACCGCCCAAGGTACCGAACAGGACGAACAGGTCGTGCATCTCGGTATCCTTGCCCACCAGTCGTGGCCGGATCAGATTGTCGAGATTGCCGGCCACCAGGCCGCAGAGTACACCGAGGATGATCGCCCCGGTGAAGTCGCCGAGCAGCAGCAGGATGACCAGCGCCGGCACCCAGACCAGAGCGGTGCCGAAGGCCGGGATGATGGAAGCGGCGGCCATCACCGTTCCCCAGAAGACGGAGCCGTTGATGCCGGCGATGGCGAAGGCCAGGCCACAGATCAATCCCTGCAGCAGGCCGATGATCAGCGTTCCCTTGATGGTGGCCCGGGTGACCGAGGTAAAGCGGCGCATCAGCAGTTGCTCGTCTTCGTCACGAAGCGGCAGAAAATAGAGCATTTTCCCCAGTAATACGTCGCCCATGATGAGGAAATAGAACATCACGTAGAGCATGACGATCGTGCCGAAGACCGCGTTGATGGTCAGGTTGGCCACCGAGGAGAGGCCGTCGATGAGAAACGAGCTGACTGTGCCGACCAACTGCCCGGCCTTTTCGATGAGGACGTCGCGGTAGGGCAGAATCTGTTCGATATAGGGGATCTTTTCGATGTAGCGGTTGAGGATGGTCGGTTCGTTGATCAGGGTCTGGACGAACGGGGTGATCGACTGGGCCACGTTGATGGCTTGAGCGACGACCACGCCGATGAGCACGGAAAGCGGCACCAGCACCAGCAGGATCATGCCCACCACCGTCAGAATCGAGGCGATATGGGCGTTGCCGCCGAGCTTTCTGGTCAACCAGTGGTGCGCTGGGCTGAGTACGGCGGAGAACAGGCCGGCCATGAACAGCGGCATGATGAACTGGTGGATCATGGTCAAAAAAACAGCCGAGATGATCAGCACCAGGCCGAGCAATACCAGTTTGTTGACGGCTTCAGAGCGCACCAGGTTCTTCCTCCGCGGTTTGAAAAATTGGTTGGCTAGCGGCTTGGACCGGCTCAGTGCGGCGCCTTGCCGACGGAACCTGAAAAACAGCTATGATGATGGAGTTTCATTGATGAGTATTAAAAATTGTCTCTCTTTTTTATCCATGTTTATATATCGCCAGCAACAAGAAAGTGTCGGATGACGAGAATCGACCGTTACCCTTCCTGGTCTCGGCGGCGCTCGTCCAGAGTTCAAAACACGACTCAGTCAAGGAGATAGGTTATGAAGATTGTGGCCTTTAATGGCAGTGCGCGCAAGGACGGCAATACCGCTCTTCTGCTCGAAGCGGTCCTGGCTCCGCTCCGGCAGGCCGGGCTGGAGACGGAAGTGGTGAATCTTGCCGGCACCAATCCGAAAGGGTGCCTGGCCTGCATGACCTGTTTCAAGAAGAGGGATGCCAGCTGTGTCATCAAGGATGATATCATCAACGAGTGCATCACCAAGATGGCCGCCGCCGATGGCATCATTCTCGGTTCGCCCACCTATTTCGCCGACGTCTCCAGCGAGATGAAGGCCCTGATCGATCGCTGCGGCATGGTCGGCCGGGCTAACGGCGATCTCTACCGGCGCAAGATCGGGGCGTCGGTGGTGGCGGCACGTCGGGCCGGCGCCATTCACGCCTTCGACTCGATGAACCATTTTTTCCTCATCGGCCAGATGATCATTGTCGGATCGAGCTACTGGAATATCGGACACGGCCGGGAGAAGGGCGAGGTGGAAAACGACCAGGAAGGCCTGAAGACCATGCACCAACTCGGTGAGAACATGGCCGGGCTGCTGCAACGGATGAAAGCGGTGTAACCGGAGAGCATCCGATGACGGTCAAAGGGCGCCTGGGCACGGTCCTGGTGGTTGACGATGAACAGGTGCACCGCTATACGATTCGTTCGCTGTTGCATGAATGGGGTTGGGACTGCGTCGAGGCCGACGACGGCGATACCGCCGTGGCGGCTGTCCGTGAACGGTCGTTCGATGCGGTCCTGATGGATGTGCGGATGGCGCGGATGAGCGGTCATGAAGCCTTCATCCAGATGCACCGGATCAATCCGGCCCTGCCGGTGATCATCATGACGGCCTATTCCTCGGTGGAGGATGCGGTCAGCCTGATCAAACAGGGTGCCCACGATTATCTTACCAAGCCGCTTGATTTCGACCGGTTGCGGTTGAGCTTGAAACGCGCCGTCGATCATCAGCAGGTGGAAGAGCGCCGGCAGCGCGGGCAACCCCAGCCGGGGCGACTGGAGACCAGGATTATCGGGTCCTCGAAACCGATGATCGAGTTGCTGGAGATGATCACCTATGTGGCGCCGACCGAGGCCACCGTCTTGATCACCGGAGAGTCGGGGACCGGCAAGGAACTGGTGGCTGAGACCCTGCACCGCAACAGCCAGCGACGAGACGGGCCATTCATCAAGGTCAACTGCGCAGCCCTGGCGGAAAACCTGCTGGAGTCGGAATTGTTCGGCCATGAGAAGGGGGCGTTCACCGGTGCCGACCGTCGCCGCGACGGTCGTTTCGTCCAGGCGGACGGGGGAACGCTCTTTCTCGATGAGATTGGGGAGACCACCCCGGCGATGCAGGTCAAGCTGTTACGGGCGTTGCAGGAAGGAGAAGTGCAGCGGGTAGGCGGTGAGGAGGTGTTATCGGTGCAGGTACGCATTATCGCGGCCACCAATCGCAACCTGACGGAGGAGGTCGCTTCCGGCCGTTTCCGCGAGGACCTGTTTTATCGGCTCAACGTGGTGACCATCGAAGTCCCGCCGTTGCGCCAGCGGCAGGAGGACATTCCTTTGCTGGTGGACCATTTCGTCGCCCATTTCGCGGAAAAAAATCGCCGCCGCGTCCTTTCGGTTACCCCGTCCTGCCTGGAGTTGCTCTGCTCCTACCCCTGGCCGGGCAATGTGCGGGAGTTGGAAAATGCCATCGAACGGGGCATCATTCTGATGCGCGGCGATCAGCTCACCGAGAAGAGTCTGCCGCTGCAGATCCAAAAACACGGGGAGCAGCGGGCGGCCGAAAAAGGGCGCCAACCGGCGACCTTGCAGGAGGCGGAACGGGTGTTGATCCTCAAGACGCTGGAGGAGACCGGCGGTAACAAGAGCGAAGCGGCTCGCCGCCTGGGCGTCACCCGTAAGACCCTGCAAAACAAGCTGACCAGATACGACGAGCAGTGAGCCTGCAGGCTCGGTTCCGTTTTCGGCCGGACGCCCCTCTCTGCCTCCCGGGTTCTTTTTTTCCGGGCTTGCTTGACAACAAAAATAGCGCTCCTTATTGTTCGCACAGGTTTTTTGGGCACTGGTATTCGGGATGTTATCCTGATTGATGAGTTGCGTGCGGATGGCAGAGTTATCCGCTCTTTCAGCTATTGTGGAGGTTGTGGTGAGCACGGAAAGCAAACATGAGGAACTCCAGGAGGAGGCACAGCGGGTAACGGACGATGCGCCGGCTTCCGACGAGGCGCTCGCGGAGATTCAGGATGACAAGAGCATCGAGGAGCAGCTCGAGCTGGCCCTCGCCGAGTCGGCCGATCTGCGCGACAAGGTCCTGCGTGTTGCCGCCGAGTTCGAAAACTACAAGAAACGGATGGAGCGCGAGCGGGCCACCATGCTCAAGTACGCCGGCGAGCATATATTCCGCGAGTTGTTACCGGTGGTGGACAATCTGGAGCGGGCGATCAGCCAGGGGATAGTTGCCGGTCTGGAGCCGGAGAAGAATCTGGAGGCGTTGCGGGAGGGTGTGCAGCTAACGTTGAAAAACCTGCTCACCGTCCTCGAGAAATTCGAGGTCAAACCCATTGCCTGTGCCGGCCAGCCGTTTGATCCCAACGAACATGAGGCCCTGACCATGGAGCCGA
>JAUVWB010000073.1 GCA_030604345.1 Desulfofustis sp.
AGCGATCGCCGTACTTGCGCGTCAAGATCGCCTGCACCACCTGGCGGGCATAGTCCCGCGCCAGGCCGTCGGCGCTTCCCAACCCGTCAAAGACCAGGTAGGGTGGGCAATCGTCCCCCTCGCGCAGCGGCGTCTCATAGGCGGTACCGCTGATGGGCAAGGCCCCGAAGCGCTCGTAAAAACGGAGCCGTGCCCGGTTCTGCCTGAGCATCGTTTTGTCGGCGCACAACTGCGGATCGTCGGGCAGGCACTCCATGAACAGGCCGGCCGCCTGCAGGTGCCGGGCCTCTTCCCGGGCCCGGGTGTAGAGGGCCCCGCCGATGCCGCCGGTGGTCGACGGGGTCACCGAGATGAAATCCAGGTAACAGAAGTGCAGGTCCGGAGCGTGGTTGAGCAGGGCAAACCCCTTGACGTGAAGTTTGCTGTCCTCGGCGACAAAGAGGATGGTCCGCAACCGATAGCGGAGCGGATCGGCTAGTTTTCTGGCCAGGCTGGCGATGTCGTTGTCCGCCAGGCCGG
The DNA here is from genome assembly GCA_030604345.1 of Desulfofustis sp. The sequence goes on from JAUVWB010000073.1 coordinate 520, forward strand.
AAAACTGTCGCTTCAGGATAGCCTGCACCTGAACGATGGCATCGCGGTCGATGGCCAAGGTGGTGTCGTAGATGCGCCGGATGCGAAACATCTCAGAAGACCTTGCGGTAGATGATCTTGTCGTCGCCGTCGCGGTAGAAATCCTTCAGGTGGGCCGCCACCTCGTAGCCGTTTTTCTCATAAAAGTGCCGAGCCGGCTGATACCCCGCGGTGGACGAGGTGTCGATATAGACATGCACGGGTTTGCTGCTGCTGAGCCGCCTCTCCATTTCGGCCAGCAGCATGGTGCCGATGCCGTGGCGACCCTGCCGTGGATCGACAGCGATCCAATAGAGGTCGAAACGATTCTCCGTCATCGGGATCGGGCCGTAACTGACAAAGCCGAGCATCCGCTGCTCCTCGGCAGCCGCGAGCACCCGGTATTCCTCTTTGGGATGGAAGGTGGCGTCGATCACTTCGATGGCCACATCGATCTCGCACTTGAGGAAATTCTTCTGCATCTTGATGATCTGCACCAGCTGTTCGCGGTCTTTCGGCCTGATCGGAGATATCGTTATGTTCATACCATTCTGTCACCCAGAAACGAAGTCATCTTAGCCACCATGGCGGTATAGTCGAGCCCGGCCCGGCCCACCGCGGCAGGAAAGCCGGCGTCGGGGCTGAGGCAGGGGTTGGCGTTGATCTCCAGGACATCTAGGCTGCCGTCGGTGCCCATGCGCAGGTCGACGCGGCCGTAATCGCGCAGACCAAAGAGCTGAAAGCAGCGGCGAGAAAGGTCCTGCAACCGGGCGGTCAGGGTGTGCTCCAACGGCGGGAAGACCCGCTTGGTCTGCCGGTATTCGACGGAGTCCGGTTCCCATTTGGCCCGGTATCCGACGATATGATGCAGGTGCTGAGGCATCGAGGAGAAATCGATCTCAGCGACCGGCATGACTTCCGGGGCGGGGTAGCCGAGCAGGGACACGTTGAATTCCCGACCGTCGATGTACTCTTCCACCAACAACGGGCCGTAGGTCTTGAAGAAGGTGAGCAAGGCGTCGGGCAGGTCGGCGGCGGAGTCGATGATCGAGTCCTGATCGATGCCGATGCTGGCGTCTTGATCCCGCGGTTTGATGATCACCGGAAAGCGCAGCTGCGGTGGGTCGGCGACGAGGGTGCCGTCATAGAGAACCGACGCCGGGGTCGGCAGCCCGGCACCGCGGAGGAGCAGCTTGGTGACCTGTTTGTTGGTGGTCGTCTGCAGAGCCGCCGATGATGCGCCGGTGAAAGGTATGCCCAGCAACTCCAGAACGGCAGCCGGATGAGCGATGAAAAACGGATCGTCATCCAGCGATTCGCAGAGATTGAAGGCCGCCTGGATATCGGCGTCCTCGATATCCTGCAGGAAGCGTTTCAGGTTACGGCTGACCGGAATACGGGTCACGGGCCGGCCCAGGTCGATGAGTGACTGCTCGATGGCTTCCACCTGGGCCATGACATCGGCTGACGATTCCCAGTTGGCCAGCCCCGGTTCGATGGGCTGGTTGTAGATCAGGCCGATCATGGCGGTCATCCTTGGCCGTGCAGGCCGTGGCGAACGATGGCGGCGGTGATGATCCGCTCCATCAATTCCTGATAACCGATGCCGTACTTAGTGGCGATGATACACAGGTCGGAATGTTCCGGATGCAGGCCGGCCAGCGGGTTGATCTCGATGAAATGAGGACGGCCATGGGCGTCGGAGCGCAGGTCGACCCGGCCGGCGTCGCAGCAGCCAAGGACCCGGTAGCATTGCAGGGCCAGCTCCTCGGTCGCCCGGGCCTCGGGATCGTCCACGGCGCGGTACTCCACAAGCTCTTCACAGAACTCCTTGTTGTGATAGGAATAGACCTCCGGTTCCGATTGCTCGAGCAGGATCACTTCCATGATCCCGATGGAGCGTGCATCGTCTCCGTTGCCGACGATGCCGACCGTGAACTCCCGGCCGGAAAGAAAGGTCTCCACCAACACCGGCTGTTTGAAGGTGGCCAGCAACTGGGTGCAGGTGGTCTGCAGTTGTTCGGGGCCGGAGATCTTGGACGCCGGGGTGACGCCTTTGCCGGTGCCTTCCGCCACCGGTTTGGCAAACAGCGGGTAGGGCAGGTCGATCGCAGCGATATCGGCGACTGCATTGACCACGGAGAAAGCCGGCGTTGCCAGTCCGCAGTCCCGAACGATGTGCTTGGCGATGCCCTTGTGCAAGGTGATGGCCTGCACCAGTGGGCCGGAAAAGACATAGGGAATACGGTAGCCGTCGAGCAGGGCGGGAACCTGTGCCTCGCGGCCAAATCCATAGAGCCCTTCGGCGATATTGAAAACCAGATCCCAGCGCTGGCCGGCGGCCAGCTGGGGGACCAGGCTCATCAGATTGCCGATGCGCACCGGTTCATGGCCCATGGTCCGGATCGCCCCTTCGATGGCCTCGATGGTGGAGAGACGGTCGAACTCGGCCGTCTCCTCTTCACCGTAGCCGGCAGCCAGGTAATCGTCCCGCAGGTCGTAGGTCATGCCTATTCGCATGGTACCGCCTCGCCGCAGGTGGAGCCGAACAGATCGGGATAACGAAAGACCCGGTCCTCGTAGTTTTTCAACAGCAGATCGTTGTTTTCCCGGCCGATCACGGTTTCCGGGAGCAGCGGGATCTTGCCGCCGCCTCCGGGGGCATCGATGACGTAGGTGGGTACCGCGTAGCCGCTGGTATGGCCGCGTAGTCCCCGGTAGATCTCCAGTCCCTTGGCCACGGAGGTACGGAAGTGGGATGAGCCGATGATCGGGTCGCACTGATAGAGATAATAGGGCTTGACCCTGATGGTGAGCAGCTGCTGCATCAACCGTTTCATGGTCTCGACGGAATCGTTGATGCCGGAGAGCAGTACGGTCTGGCTGCCCAGCGGGATCCCGGCGTCGGCCAGCATGGTGCAGGCCCGACGGGACTCCGGGGTAAGTTCTTCGGGGTGCATGCAGTGGATGCTGATCCACAACGGGTGGTACCGTTTCAACACCCTGACCAGGGCGGGGGTGATCCGTTGCGGCAGGACCATCGGCACTTTGGTGCCGATCCTGATCAATTCCACGTGCTTGATGGCGCGGAGCCGGCTGAGCAGCCAATCGAGCTGTTGATTGCTCAAGGTCAGCGGGTCGCCGCCGGAGATCAGCACGTCACGGACTTCCGAGTGGCCGGCAATATAGTCGATGGCCGTTTGCCACTGCTGCTTACCACCTTTGCTCCGCTTGCCGACCATCCGGGAGCGGGTGCAATAGCGGCAGTAACTGGAGCAAAAATCGGTGACCAGAAAGAGGACTCGATCAGGATAACGGTGAATCAACCCCTTTACCGGGCTGTGGCTGTCTTCGCCAAGCGGATCCGGTGCCTCTCCGGGTGACACGAGCAATTCCGAAGCCACCGGGATCATGGCGCGCCGGATCGGATGACTCGGGTTGTCAGGGTCAATCAGGCTGGCGTAATAGGGGGTGATGGCCAGGGGCAGCGTGGCGTTCTGGAACTGGAAAGCGTTGCGCTCGCTGTCGGTCAGAGAAAACATGCGCTCAAGCTGTTCGCATCGATCGATACGATGGCGAATCTGCCATTTCCAGTTGTTCCAGTCATTTATGGTTGCTTCAGGGAAGAAGCGGTGGCGAAAATCAGTGGTTTGGTCGGGGCAGGGAAAAGACGGGGCAGCGGAAGCGGCACCGCTGTCTGGGGGTTCGTCCTGCTCCTCGGCAAAGATCGTCTTCGCTATCATGGCTCACCTTCTTTGTAAAATGAATAGGTTACGATACGTATTCGGTTCCTGTTTGAACGTCAATTTCATGCTATTTCTGGCCCCTATATGTATTCGTTTTCAGCCGCTGTCAATAGAATTTACGCGAGCCTTGAAAAAAGGGAGAGATGTCGTTTCAACTGCTCGGAATAAAATGAATTATAAATGAGCTAAAGAGCTGCCTTGCACGCCAAAAAAAAGGGGGAGAACGACCATGCCGGTCGTTCTCCCCTTTATGGGTTCCTGAGTGTCTCTTGATAACGGTTTGTCCTGCTCGAATCAGCCGGTGGTGATTTCGATGACACGCGGCTTGGCCGACTCCGCCTTGGGCAGGTGCAGACAGAGGATGCCGTCTTTCAATTCCGCTTTTACCTTCGCAACTTCGATGTTTTGCGGCACGGCAAAAGTCCGCTGATACTCCACATCGCTGAACTCCTGCCAGGTGGCGGCGCCGACTTGACCCAGTTTGCGCACTCCGGACAGGCTCAGGTTGCCGTTGTCGATGTTAATTTTCACCGATTCCTTGGTGACGCCGGGCATTTCTGCGTGCAAAAGGATCTCGTCGTCGTTCTCATAGATATCCACCGGCGGCATGACCGTCCTGATTCTTCTGGTGGCCTCGACGGTTCCCTGTTCCTTTCTCTGCAGGTTTTTATCTTCCATGGTCTCCCCTCCCTTGTATTGACTCCTGTCTCCTATGATTTGTGAGCTGTTAGTTGATCGTGATCTGTCGGGGTTTTGCCGCTTCCGCTTTTGGCAGTTTCAGTACCAGGATGCCGTTGGACAGGTTTGCCGTCACCTTGTTGGCGTCAATTTCGGACGGCAGGCTGAAACTCCTGGTGAACGACGTGGTCCCCCGTTCGCGGCGGTGAACCGTATATCCCTCGGGAACGGCAACATTTCTGTTGCCGGAAATCTCCAGGTAGTTGCCCTGCAGCTTGATATTCAGATCATTTTTGGCAATACCGGGTATTTCAGCGGTGAGTTCGAGAAAATCACCCCTGTCGACCATATTGGTCCGCGGATAGTTGCCGCCGAGCGTCCACCCCGTACCGAATGAACGGTCAAAGTCGTCATACATGCTGTCCAGCCGCCCCCTGAGCAAACCCATGGCCTCGAACATTCGGTCGATATCGCTCCATCTCGTAAACATGGCGTCCCTCCATTTTCTTTGTTCGCTGTTTCGTGGAAGCCTGACGCTTCCGGGCTTGAATGATACCTGTGAGGATAATAATTACGAAACTATTCATGTCAATAATGGATAATGATATAAAGCTCATTAAGGCTCAAATTACCATTATAGATATATTGACAAAGTAATATTCGTTCCCTACATATAGTACAAGACATCAGCTGCGTTGCGTTGAGGTGCAGACATCATGACCTCCGATCCTTTTCATATCAGCGCCAGGGAGCTCAGGGGCAAACAGTCGGTACGGGCCACCTTCAGGCTCCCCGACGAGGTCATCGAGCTTTTGAAGACGGCTGCCGAACATCTCGGGGTGAAGCAAAAATCGCTGCTCGACCAACTGGTCGACGATCGGGATGTGTTGAGCAAGGTGGCGACGGAGTGTCGCCGACTCGACCGGAATGGGGTGACGCGCCGACAGAAAACTTTCGTGCTGAGTCGGAAGGCCCTGGCGATGCTTGATGAAATATCAGCCAGTCACAACATTGCCCGGGATCTGCTGCTGGAACTATCGGTTGGGCGATTGGCCCCGTTTGTCTTGGCCGAGCAGGAGAAACAGCGTAGCCGCGAGGCGTTGGTCCTGGATCTGGATCGCTTTGCGAAAAGTGGACGGAAATTGCTGCACAAGGCGGAAACCTTACTGGAACGTGACGACCTGCTGCGAGTCAAGATTGAAAAAATGATCGGGCACGCAGAAAAGAGCATTGACGACATGGCATCATTTTTTCTTGCCAAAAAAAGATAACGATTTCCCCCGCCACTGGTGTAGAATTTTCCTGCACCCTGCCTCTTCTTGTAAAATGATGTTGCTCGCGCTGACGTAACCATGCACGGGTAGCCGTTGTTCGGGATGAGCTATGGATATCAGGCTCGATGTCACCATGCTGCCGCAGCCGGACGATTCCTCCTGCGGTCCGACGTGCCTGCATGCCGTATACGACTATTACGGGCTGCGGCGGCCGCTGCCGGAAATCATTTCGGAGATCGAGTGTCTCGACAAGGGGGGAACCCTGGGGGTGGTCTTGGCCAACCATGCCCTGGGGAGCGGTTTCAACGTCACCCTCTGCACCTACAACCTGATGATTTTCGATCCGACCTGGTTCAACCGGGGCGTCAACCTGGCCGAGCGATTGCGAAAACGGTTCGCTTGCACCGGGAGTCGGAAGCAACGGTTTGCCATCAGGCAATATCTGCAGTTTCTGGCTGGCGGAGGCACCATCAAGTTCGAAGACATGACCAGGCGGTTGCTCACCGGGTTTCTGGAGAAGAATATTCCGATCATCACCGGATTGAACAGCACGTTTCTTTACCGCTCCTCCCGGGTCTTCGCCGGGACCATGCGAGACGATGATATCCGCGGCCGGGTCGAGGGCCACTTCGTGGTCCTCAGCGGCTATGAACGCAGCAGCCGGGTTGTCGCCATCGCCGACCCGTACAGCAGGAACCCCTTTACCGGCAATACCTCCTACCGAATCGGCATCGATCGGGTACTCAATGCCATCCTGCTCGGTGTCATGACTTATGATGCTAATTTCATCATCATTGAGCCTCAGCCGACATAGCGCCCTCATGAAACTGCTTCTGATCGTACCCAATCCGAAAAAACTTCCTTTCAAAATCGCCGGCGTCGAGGCCGTCGCCGCCCGGACCTACCTGACCGAACCAGTCTTCGCCAAGATGAACGGAGTTCGGGTCTTCAACCTGTGCAGCAGTTACCGGTACAAGTCGATCGGTTATTACGTC
>JAUVWB010000282.1 GCA_030604345.1 Desulfofustis sp.
GCCCTGGATACCGGCTGCAGCCGCGACGAGGTGGAGGCGGTGCTGAGCCGGACCGCCATGACCCGGTTCGTCGAAAAATTGCCGGACGGCCTCGATACCATGCTTGGGGAAGGCGGCCGTCAGTTGTCAACCGGGGAAAAACAGCTGCTCTCGTTCGCCCGGGTCCTGTGCCGGAATCCATCGATCCTGGTGCTCGATGAGGCCACCGCCTCGATCGACCCGGAAACCGAAGGGATCCTCGAGCAGACCGTGGCCGCCGGATTTACCGGGCGCACCTCGATCATTATCGCCCACCGGCTGTCAACGGTGCGGCGAGCCGACCGGATCATCGTCATGGACCGGGGGCGCATCGTCGAGCAAGGCGGGCACGAGGAATTGCTCAAGCGGGACAGCCATTACGCCCGGCTGGTCGCCCTTGACCTGCTCTTTGGGCCGACCGGGTACCCCCCACCGGATTCTTCGATCCACCCGGATTAAACACCGTTTCATGTATCGCTCAACAACCGCCAACATCTATTACCTCTACCTGATCAAGCTCTCCAAGTGGCTGATGCTGATCATGCCCATCGTGGCCTTGTTTTTTGCCGAGAACGGTCTCGATCCATTCGCCATTTATCTGCTGCAGGGCGTCTATTCGCTCAGTCTGGCCCTGTTCGAGATCCCCTCCGGTTACCTGGCCGACGTCATCGGACGGCGCACCTCCCTGATCATCGGCAGCCTGCTCGGGACGCTGGGTTTCGTCGTGCTCTCCTTCTCCCACTCGCTGCCCGGCTTCCTCCTCGCCGAGATCATCCTCGGCCTCGGCGGCAGCTTCATCTCCGGGTCCGACTCGGCTCTGCTCTATGACAGCCTGGCCGCTGAGCAGAAGCAGCACTACTACCTGCGCTACGAGGGGAGAATCACGGCGCTCGGCAACCTGGCCGAAACCGTCGCCGCCATCGGCGGCGGCCTGCTTGCCGCCTGGCTCGGCTACCGTTCGGTCTATATGGCGCAGACCGTTATCGCCGCCCTGGCCATTCCCGCCGCCTTGCTGATTGTCGAGCCACCCCGGGAACAAACGGTGCTGCAGATTTCCCTCCGGCAGATCGTGCAGATCAGCCGCCAGGCACTGCTGGTGGATCGCCGCCTCAGCTCGGTCATCATCTTTTCCGCGGTGGCCGGTATCGCCACGTTGAGCATGGCCTGGACCGCCCAGATCTATTTCCTCGAAGCGGGTTTCAGCGAACGGGAGATCACTCCCCTCTGGGTGGCTTTGAACCTGGTGGTTGCCGTCATCTCCGCCGTCGCCGCTCCGGTCGTCACCCTGCTCGGGATGCGACGGGCCCTGCTGCTGACAGCGGTCGGGCTGCCGCTCGGCTATCTGCTGCTCGGACTGCTGCCACTTGCCGGCGGGTTGGTGGCGTTGTTCTGTTTCTACGCCATTCGCGGGTACGCGACACCGATGTTACGCGACCTGCTCAACCGGAACTGCACCTCCGCCGTACGGGCCACCGTTTTGTCGATTCGCAGCCTGTTGATTCGTTTCGGCTTCGCCCTGGTCGGTCCGGCCATCGGTTTCGGTGCCGGCCATCTCTCCCTGGCCGCGGCCTTGTCCCTATTCGGCCTGTTTTTAGGCATCGGCTCAGCAGCGGCGCTGCATCTACTGCTCAGGTACCATCCGGAACAGGAGCCTCCGGCAAGCCCCACCCGGTAGCACTTTCCTCTTTTTTTCGAATATTTGTTCAATGTGTGATAGATTTCTTTTGACAAGGCCGATTGCGGACCTTATTTCTATTTAAGTTTTTTATTAACAACTGACGCCCCTGCCGGGTCGCCGATTCGATGGACATCTCATGAGCCTTTACCAGACACTGTCACAAGCACTCCTGCTGACCGGAGCCATGGTAATCCTACTGGCACCTTCCCCGGCGGCGGCTTCGCCGCCGACAACCTGGTCGGCCCGGGAGGCGGTGGTCTTCGCGCTGCGCAACAGCCCCGACAGCCGCATCGCCGAACAACGGATCGAAGCCGCCCGCGCCGCCCGGCAACAAGCGGACGCGGCCTTCCGCCCCCAGCTCAGCCTCGGCGCCGGTTACAGCCAGACCGACAACCCAATGCTGGCCTTCGGTTCCATTCTCAACCAGGGCGGGTTCAACCCCGGCCTGGACTTCAATGACCCGGGCCGCACCGACAACCTCGGGGTCCAGGCAGAAATCCGCTACCGTTTCTACAACGGTGGTCGTGACCGGGCTCAAAGCGAGGCTCTGGAGGCACTGCTGCAGGCCAGCCACAACGATCGGACCGCCGCCTGGCACCGTCTCGGCGCTGAAGTGATCAGGTCCTATCAGACCATCGTCCTCGCCCAGGAACAACTCTCGGCGCGGCAGGCCGAACTGGAGGCCATAGAAGCCTCCCTGGACGTGGCTTCAGCTCGCTATGAAGCGGGAGACATGCTGCGCGCCGATCTGCTCCATTTTGAAGTGCAGCAGGCGCGGGCCAGTGAACAGCTGATCGTGGCCAGCCACCAGCTGGAGCTGGCCAAAAAGATCTTTCTCAACCTGCTCGGACTCCCCGAGACCCCGGTATACCTGAAGCCGCAGCAGAGCGACGAGCAACTGCCGCCGGAGCCCACCACGTATCGCCAACGTCCGGAAATCAGGGCGCTGAGCGCACAAATAAAAGCCGCCGAGGCAGAACTGGCGGCCGCCCGGGGTGCCCTGCACCCGACCCTGGACGGTTTCGCCGGCTATCACTACGACCGTGGCTGGGAAACAAGCGGCGACGGTTCCTCCTGGATCGCCGGACTGCAGCTGCAGTACGACCTCTACGACGGCGGTCGACGCACCGGCGATATCGCGCAAAAGACGGCACAGCTCGCTGAACTCAAGGAACAATTGGCAAAGCTGGAGCTGGCCGTCAACCTTCAGACCCAGGAGGCGCTGCTCAACCAGCGGCAGGCGGCCGAACAACGAAGCGTGACCGCCAAGATGGTACAGCTCGCCCGAGAAAGCGCCCAACTCAACCGGGAGCGGTTCCAGCAGGGAGTCATCCTGGTATCGGATCTGATCGACAGCGAAGTGCGGCTCACCGACGCCCTGGTCCGCCAGTCCGCGGCCCGCGCCAATTGCCGAACCGCCGTCGCCCTGCTGCGCCAGGCTGTCGGCCTGCAACAGTTTGCCCCCACCACCGAAGAACTTCTGGAGACCCAACCATGACGACGTTTTTTCGTTCGCTGCTTCTCCGCAGCATCCCCCTCCTGTCGCTGGCTGCGACCGTTGCC
>JAUVWB010000218.1 GCA_030604345.1 Desulfofustis sp.
GCAGATCATCGACGGCAAGGCCCGCCTGGTGGCCGACAAACTCTGTGACGGCCTCGGGGCCTGTCTCGGTTCCTGTCCCACCGGCGCCCTGAAGATCATCGAACGGGAAGCGGACGAGTTCGACGAGAAGGCGGTTGAGGAATTTTTGGCCAAACAGAAGAAACAGGAACAAGCCGTCAAAGCCGAACCCATGGCCTGCGGCTGCGCCTCCACCCATATCCAGAGCTTCCGACCGGCAGCCGCCCCCACGCCTTGCCAGGCGGCCAACCTCCCCACGGCCAGGCCGGCCGCGTCAGCTCAGGATTCGCAGCTGAGCCACTGGCCGGTGCAGATCCGCCTGGTGCCGCCGCACGCACCGTTTCTGAAGGGCGCCGACCTGCTGGTCGCAGCCGACTGCACCGCGGTGGCCGCCGCCAACTTTCAGCAGGACTACCTGGCCAACAAGGTGGTCATGATGGGGTGTCCGAAATTCGACGACGCCGAGGCCTATATCCAGCGTTTCACTGAAATTATCGACACCTGCGGTCTGAAGCGGATCACCGTGCTGATCATGGAGGTGCCCTGCTGCTCGGCCATGACGGTCATCATCAAACGCGCCCTGGAACGGGCATCGGCAACGGTGCCGGTGGAGCAGATCGTCATCTCCACCCGCGGCAAGGAACTGCAGCGCATCTCCTGGTAAAATGGAAGGAACCGAGAAGAGATCGCTCCGGTAGTGACAGGCTCCCCTCGTCAGACGTCGAGGGGAGCCTGTTTTGTTTCAGGTGGTTGATCCGGACGGTTTCTTCCAGGTGATAAGCAACCGCCCCTCCACCTCCATCACCTCGGCGCCGATGGAAACGAACAGGTGGAAGAGCGGACGACCGAAATAGAACAGCTCCTCGCCCAGGCTCAGGTCGAACCGCTGCACCGCCTGGGTTCGATAACCGATCTCTTCGTTGGCCCGTCGCTCCAGTTCCGCCGCTCGCTTCCCCGGGCCGTCCTGTTGCAGCTGCAACATGTCCGGACAGGGGAAAAGCTGTTCATGTTCGACGATGAGCGGCCGCAGCGGGTCATCGTCGGCCAGCAGGTCGAGACGCTCCAGGGTGTCGGTCTCGATCAGCGCCTCCACCTCTTCCGTATCCCAACAGCGTAGAGCCTTGCAGGCCTGCGGCCGCATGTCGTAGATGGTGCAGCCCTTCTGCTTTGGATCAAAGTAATAGCAGTTCCACTCTCGACCGACACCGCTGATCTTCACCAACTCCCTTTTCACCGGCTGGATGGTGTCGGAGAGCGGGTTATAGGCCAGCTCTCCCTTCCTGATGGTGATCAACTGCGCCAGCGGCAGATGACCTTCCAGGACCAGCCGCCGATCCTCCGAATGGAGGGCCGGACCGCCGCTGACGCAGCAATTGCCGCAGCGTTGACATTCCTGTTGGTTGCTTTCCATGCGCGTCGAGATCTCCTGGCGGTCAGATGACACCCGGGCAAGGCGTCAGAAATCCATGATGTAACTGTACACACCCTCTTCGATGGTGCTGGTCACATTCAGGCCGGAGTGGTTGAAGATCGCCTGCATCCGGTTGTTGTTGCGCAGGACCTCGGCGGTGAACCCGGAGATACCGTTGGCCTTGGCGATATTGACCAGGTGTTTGAAGACGAAGGTGCCGAGTCCCTTGTTCTGCCATTTGTCGCGGACCACGAAGGCCACCTCGGCGCGATTGCTGCGTTCGTCGAGATAGTAGCGGCCGACGGCGATGATCTCGTCGCCGTATGCCTCCGGCAACACGCCGACGATGGCCACGTCCTTGCGATGGTCGATGTAGACGAAATTCTGGATCTGCCGCTGACCGAACCGCTCCTGATGACTCATGAACCGGTAGTAGAGGGTCTCGCGGGACAGATTGTAGAGCAGGTCGCGCATCCGCGGCTCGTCGGTGGGGTGGATCGGCCGGAAATTGATCTCGGTGCCGTCCTTGAGCAGGTACTTGGTACGCATGAAGCTCTGCGAGGCGACAACGAATTTGCCCTCCACATCGGCAAACTCCTCGCGGATGTATTTGGCCTCGATGGCCTCCTTGAGCAGCTGCGGCCGGGCTTCGGGGTGAGCAATGGAAATCAGGGCCAGAGTGCGATCCTGGACCGATTTGCCGCGCAGATAGGCGCTGCCGTACTCGGTCACCACATAATGGACGGTACCCCGCGAGATCACCACCCCGGCGCCGGGGCTGAGCCGCGACACGATCCGCGACCGCCCTTCGCTGTCGGTCGACGGCATGACGATGATCGGCCTGCCGCCGCTGGAGCGGGCGGCGCCACGATTGAAATCCACCTGGCCACCGATGCCCGAATAGAACTTGCCGTTCTCCGAATCGGAACTGACCTGCCCGGTCAGATCGATCTGCAGGGCCATATTGATGGTGACCATATTATTGTGCTTGCCGATCACGTTGGCGTCGTTCACATACTGGGTGGGCCGGAAGGAAAAGAGCGGGTTGTCGTCCAGAAAGTCATAGAGCCGGCGGCTGCCCATGGCAAAACTGCCGATCACCTTGCCACGATCCACCGTCTTGCGCCGGCCGGTCACCACCCCGCTCTCGATCAACTCCATGACCTCGTCGGAAATCAGCTCGGTATGAATGCCGAGATCAGACTTCTCTTTCAGATACGGTGCCACCGCCAGCGGGATGCGCCCGAACCCGGGAACGGTACCGAGACCGAACTCGATGGTGGCCCCGTCGGGCACCAGGGCGGCCACCAGTTGCGCGATGGTCTTGGTCACCTCCGGCACCGAATCACGCTTCCGCTCGATCAGCGGCACATCGACCGGCACCAGGATATCCAGGTCGTAGACGTCGACCAGGCTGTCACCGCGGGTCCACGGCATCTGCGGGTTCACCTGGGCGATCACCAGCGAGGCGTTTTCGGCGGCACTCTTGACGATGTCCACCGAAATGCCGAGGCTCATCTTGCCCCGGCTGTCCGGCGGCGTCACCTGGATCAGCGCCACATCCAGCGGCAGCTGGCCGGATTTGAGCAGGGCCGGGATGTCGAACATGAGGATCGGCGTGTAGTCCCCCCGCCCTTCCTGGTACAGCGAACGGACATTGCCGCCGATGAAAAAGGAATTGACCTTGAAGGTCTCGGCATACTGACGGTCGATATAGGGGGCCTCGCCCTTGGTCAACAGCTCGACAATCTCCACGTCGGCCAGGTTGCGGGCGTTCTTCACCAGCGCTTCCACCAAGACCACCGGTTCGCCGCAGCCGGTCCCGAGAAACACGCGATTGCCGGATTTCACATGGGCCAGCGCCTTTTGCGGCGTCATGATCATGTCCCGGTATTTTTCCTGCCAGGCGCTATCGTATTCAACCATGGTGGATCCGTATCCTCTGCGCGGCTCGTCAAGCTTTGGTCAGCGTCATATGCACATCGGCGACGATCGGTTCGGTCCCGATGTCCCCGACAATAAACGGGTTGATGTCCAATTCGGTGATCTGCGGGAAATCGGTGGTCAACTGGCTGATCCGCTGCAGCCCCACGGCAATGGCGTTGATGTCCACACCCTGCTGGCCGCGTCGCCCCTCGAGCATGGCGTAGGAGCGGGTGGACATGAGCATCTGCACCGCTTCCGCCTCGGTGATCGGCGCCAGATGAAAGGCCACGTCCTTGAGCACCTCGACAAAGATGCCGCCGAGACCAAACATCAGCATCGGCCCGAACTGCGGGTCGCGGTTCATGCCGAGGATCACCTCGAGACCGCGCGGGATCATCTGCTCCACATAGATCCCGTCGATCCGGGCATCCGGGGCCCGCTTGCGGATCTTCAGCATCATCAGGTCGTAGGCGTCTTCGATCGCCTCGGCATGGCTCAGATCCAGCTGGATGCCGCCCATGTCGCTCTTGTGGACGATATTGGGCGAGACGATCTTCAGCGCCACCGGATACCCGATCCGCTCGGCGATCTCCACCGCCTCCTCCTGGGTGATGGCCATGGCCCCCTGGGGA
>JAUVWB010000065.1 GCA_030604345.1 Desulfofustis sp.
CAGTAACTCGCCGCATCGACTCGACCTCCACCAAGGCCTCGTGAAACAGCGTGCCTCCGCCCATGTCCGAACAATGCTGGGAGACCAGGTCATTGATGCCAGCATCATCCGGGGTTGCCGGCCAGTACAAGCCCTCGGCGACCACCACCCCCGGCTGGGTATCGTTGCTGACCGCTGCCCGCCGAATCACGCTGCCACGAAAATTCCGCACCTGCACCGGGTCGCCACCAGAGATGGACCGCTCTCGTGCATCGCGGGGATGGATCAGCAACTCGCCGGTCTCGCCGAGGTAGCGTTCACCGAAGGTGGAGTTGAGCATCCGTGCCAAGGGCGGCGTTATCAGCTTCATTGGAAAGCGGCTCAGCAGGTCGGGGTGATCGAACTCGAGACCCTCAAGCAGGCAGGCATGGGGCGGCAGGGTCGGGTCGTCAGCGTTGACGAAACGGAAGCGGCAGCCGGCTCGCTGAAAGGGTGCCTCACCACGGCGGGCCCGCACCGACTCGATATAGCCGCCGCCGGCAACATCAGCCGGGCTGACGGCGGCCGGCAATTCCGCAACGGTTTCCAGGTAGGCCAGGATCCGGTCATCCACGCTCTGGAAAAACGGCGGGTCGGAAAATCCCATCTTTCTCGCCAGCGTTTGAAACAGCTCGAAATTGCTGATGGCCTCCCCGGCAGGCGATACCACCGGATCGACAACCCCGAGAAAAAAATGGCCGTAGGAGCGGTAGATGTCCCGGTTTTCCAAAAAGGTGGTGGCCGGCAGCAGAAGATCTGCATAGCGGGCCGTCGGCGTCATCACCTGTTCGTGGACAACGGTGAACAGATCCTCCCGGGCCAGACCACGCCGCACCGTGGCCCCATCGGGAGCGACGGTGAGCGGGTTGGCATTGTAGACGATCAGCGCCTTAACCGGCGGGCTGCCACCATTGGTCAACATCCGGCCGAGATGAATCATGTTGACGGTGCGCGGGGTGCTGCCGAGCAACTCCGGACAGCTCAGCCGGTCGGTATCGCCGCCGAACGCGCCGGAGAACAGCAAGACACCGCGCCCCGGCCGGCCGTCATAGAGTCCAAGCCCGGCGGCCAACGCGGTGATGGCCCGCACCGCCATACCACCACGGCTGTTGCGACTGAGGCCGACCCCAATACGGAAAAAACTGCGCTGGTGCTCCGCCAGTAAAGAGGCCAATTGCTCCATGCTCTGTCGGTCAACCCCACTCTGTTCGGTAAATCGCTCGAAGGGGACGCTGCGCAGGTATCCGGCCAGCTGCTCGAAGCCGTTTGTCTGCGCGGTAATGAACTCGTTGTCGAGCCGCTGCCGTTCCAGCAGCACACGCATCACACCCAGGGCCAGCGCACTGTCACCACCGGGCGCCACCGGGATGTACCAATCGGCGTGCCGGGCGGTATCGTTGCGATAGGGGTCGATAACCAAGAGCTTCGCCCCGTTTTTCCGGGCCTGGGCAACATAGTTCCAGAAATGCATAGCGGTGGCACGGATGTTGATCCCCCAGGCGACGATCAGCGACGCCTCCGCCGCGACTTCCGGCGGAGCACCGCCAACCGGTCCGCACCCCAGCTTCCAGGCGCTGCCGGCCGCCGTCGAGCAAATGGTCTGCTCGATCCGGGTCGCTCCAAGCCGGTGCACAAACGGGAAGCCGGCAAAGCGATTGACCAATCCCATATTACCGGCATAGCAAAAGGGCATCACCGTCTCGCCGCCATGGGCCCGGACCCGCTGCTGCAAAGCTTCCACGAGACGCTCCCAGGCCTCGTCCCAGCTGATCCTGGCGAAGCGCCCCTCCCCTTTGCTGCCGATTCGCACCTGTGGATAGAGCAGCCGCCGCTCCGGGTTCAGACGCTCGGGATAACGCCGCATCTTGCGGCAGATCACGCCGCGCGTATAGGGGTGGTCGGGATCGCCGGTCAGGGACAAGACCCGCCCAGCCTCGACGGTTGCCAACAACCCGCAACTATCGGGACAATCGAGAGGACAAATGGTTTTTTTAACGGTTGACATCGAATCTCCGCATGGATGAACAATTGGTCCGCCCCCCTTGCCTGGCGAGCCGGAAGCTGTTATCGTCACGACCGACGACAGTATACCCGGTAACGGAGTCTTCAACGACTCCTTTACAGAACCTTTTGAATCGCAGAGCGCTCCACCATGGAACAGATGCTAGACCCCACTTTCTTCCTGCAACCGGCAAACCTCATCTACGGTCTGTTCATCTTCGCCGCCCGGGTCGTAGACGTATCGCTGGGCACCCTGCGCACCATCGCCATCGTCCACGGACGGACCACGCTCTCTTTCTGGCTCGGCTTTTTCGAATCGGCCATCTGGCTGGCCGTCGTCTCCACCATTGTCCAGACCGTGGCCAGCCAACCCCTTTACGGGGTCATCTCTGCCTTCGGCTTTGCCACGGGCAATACAGTGGGGATTAAAATTGAGAAGCGGATCGCCCTGGGCAACCTGATCCTGCGAGTCATCAGCAGAGGACATGCCAAAAAGCTGACCGACTCCTTGCGGGACCAGGGTTATCGGGTTACCACCTTCAGCGGGGAAGGAAAATCGGGGCCGGTGACCGAGCTCTATATCGTCTGCCGCCGACGAGACCTGAAAAGCCTGCTGGGTCGCATCATGTCCCTGGACCCGGAAGCGTTTTACGTCACTGAACAAGCCGGTTCGGTGAGCAATGTCTACCGCCCGATCATGCAGCCGGTGACCGGCTGGCGGGCCATCCTGAAAAAGAAATAAGAGACGAATCAGCAGCCATGACCGCTTCCTCCGCACTAGCCGCCATCGTCCTGGCCGCCGGCAAGGGTACGAGAATGAAGTCGTCCCGAGCCAAGGTACTGCACGAAGTCTTTTACCGACCGATGCTTCACCACGTACTCGATGCCGTACAGCCGTTGCGGGCTGTCAAGACCATCGTCATCGTCGGTCACCAGCGAGACCGGGTGGAACAAGCGATCAGCACCTTCCCGGTCACCTGCGTTGAACAGCACGAGCAACTCGGCACCGGCCACGCTGTGCTGTGTGCCAAAGCGGAACTGGCCGATTTTTCCGGTACGGTGCTGGTCCTGTGCGGCGATTCGCCACTCCTGCAGACCCGCCATCTGCAGGAGATGCTGGAAACTCATCACCAATCAGGGACCGCCCTGACGATCATGACCACGCGTCTGGACCAGCCGACCGGTTACGGGCGCATTATCAGCAACCGGGAGGGGGCGGTACAGGCCATCGTCGAAGAAAAAGACGCTTCCTTGCAGCAACGCCGTATCACGGAGATCAACGCCGGACTGTATTGCGTGGAGAAAGAATTCCTGTTCGCCGCCCTGAATCGGGTTACCCGTGATAACAGCCAGAAGGAGATGTACCTCACCGACATCGTCGGCATCGCCGTAGCCGACGGGATTGCCGTTGGTCGCTACGAACACCCGGTGCCGTTTGAGGTGCTCGGCGTCAACTCCCGGGTCGAGTTGGCCCTGGCCCATGGCGAGATCAGACGACGCCGCAATCGGGAATTGTTGGCCGCCGGAATCACGATGCACGACCCGGCCTCCATTACCGTTGCCCCCACCGTGGAGATCGGCCCCGATTGTACCCTCACCGAACGCATTACCATTCTTGGCACCAGCCGCCTGGGAGCACGATGCCGCATTGGTGCCGGGGTGGTGCTTGACAACGCCGACATCGGTCCCGACGTAGAAATAGGCGCCAACAGCGTCCTTTCCGGTTGCTCAATCAAAGCCGGGACGCGGGTTCCACCCCTGTCCGTCGGCGTCAGTGGGGAAGGTCCCGGGACCGCTTCGGGGTAAGGGTCCGCTCGGCGGTTTCCCCCAGAGCGGTTTCTATTTGGCAGCGAGTTCGGTTCAGCGTATAGTTATGCAACCGACCCCCCGGCCGATAACCGGAGAGGTGCCCGTTTCTCGACCATCAACCACATGAGGTCACGGCCATGAGTGATATAAAAAAGATGTACACCACCATCCTCGGTGACCATTTCCCCACGGAAATGACCATCACCTTCGGCGACCAGCGATTGATCTATCGCAAGCGAACCTGGAACATCGCCCAGGAGGACGGTCGATACGAAGAACGGGGCATCCGTTACGGCGAAAATCCCGACCAGGAAGCGGCCCTCTACGAATTGGTCAACGGCAATCTGGAGTTGGGCGGCTGCCGTTATATCGAACCTGGCAACGGTCTGGTTTCGGCCATCAGCGCAGAAGACATGCTGCAGGTGGGCAAACATCCGGGTAAAATCAACCTGACCGACATCGACAACGGACTCAACATCATCAAATACCTGATGAAGCGGCCGGCGGCGGTGATTCTCAAGCATAACAACCCGTGCGGGGCAGCCGTTGCACCCTCGCTGGCCGAAGCCTTCGACCGAGCCAACCGGGCTGACCGGATTGCCGCCTTCGGTGGCGCCGTGGTGCTCAACCGAGCCTGCGACCGGGAAACCGCCGAACTGCTTGCGGACAATTACCTGGAAGTGGTTTGCGCCCCGGACTTCATCGAAAACAGTCTGGACATCATCAAAAAGAGAAAAAACCTGCGCGTCATCAAGATAGCGCGGATCGAGCGCCTGGCCGAGTTTGAGCGCTATCGGTTCGTCGACTTCAAGAGCCTCATCGACGGCGGCATCATCGTCCAGCAATCGGCTCTGAACTCGGTCCGGACCCCGGACGACCTGAAACCGGCCATTGCCGAATGGCAAGGCACGACCTACCGCTGCGAGCGGGAGCCCACCCAGCAGGAAGAGGACGATATGCTTTTCGGGTGGGCCATAGAGCACGGGGTGACCTCCAATTCCGTTCTCTACGTCAAGAACGGCTGCACCGTCGGTATCGGCACTGGTGAGCAGGACCGCGTCGGGGTGGCCGAGATAGCCGTCCACAAGGCCTACATTAAGTATGCGGACATCCTCTGTTTCGACCGCCACCGGATCTCCTATGCCGATCTGGAACTGGCGATCGCCCGCGGCGAACGAAAGACCGAGGAAAAACAGGAGATCGACCGGCAGGTGGCTGCCGACCGGGCCGGCCTGCCCGGCTCGGTGATGATCTCCGATGCGTTCTTCCCCTTCCGGGACGGCGCCGAGGTGGGGATCAAACAGGGCGTTGGCGCCATCCTCCAAGCCGGGGGATCACTCCGTGACTTCGAGACCATTCAAGCCTGCAACGAAGCGGACCCGAAGGTGGCCATGAAATTCACCGGGCAACGATCATTTAAACACTGACAATCGGCCGGAGCGTCACCATGCAGACCTATTTCAGCGAAACGAAGCCCATCCACCGACACCGACTCATCCGCCGCGCCAAAGAGGCCATCTCCACCGAGCTTGACGGCGAGACGGTCATACTCCACATCGGGACCGGAATCTACAGCGGGCTTGATCGAGTCGGAACAACCATCTGGAATGGCCTGGAGCAACCGGCCTCCTTTCTCAGCCTGAAGCAAAAAATTCTCAAGGAGTATGAAGTCTCGGAACAACAATGCATAACCGATCTCTGCTCGTTTCTCAACGACCTGATCAACAATCAACTCATCATCGTTGAAGATGAGCAAATTCTTTAAATTCTATAAACTTACCTGGGCAGAAAAACGCCTTTTCCTGCAAGCCGTCATCCTGCTCGGGTACTACCGGCTGGCGCTGCTGATCATGTCCTTGCCCCACCTTCTCAAAACAGCGCAACAATCTCAACGGACCGGGTTACCGCAATCTCAGCTTACTGTAGCGCAGCTGTCCAGGCTCATCAAGGCGGCAATCCGTCTCGTTCCGGGAGCCACCTGCCTGTCAAACACCTTGGCCAGCCATCGCTTGTTTAACAACCATGGCTTCCGAACAAAGGTACACATCGGCGTCAACAAGGACCGGGATCGAGGCTTCGAAGCCCATGCCTGGCTCACGCTTGACGAAGACATTGTTATCGGTGACCTCCCCGACTTGGCTAAGTTCCGGGAACTGCCGCCCCTCGAAACGACTTATGTCGATCGTCAGGAGGTTCGGGCGCAATGGCGCTGAAACCGGGCAAGAAAGGCCTGACCCGTCTGATCCATGCGTGCGGCTATTCGCTGAGCGGGTTTCGGGCAGCTCTGCGCCACGAAGCAGCCTTTCGCCAGGAGGTAGCGCTTTTCGTTGTGTTGCTGCCGATCCTGCTGCTGCTGCCCAGCGACGGAATGAGCAAGTGCCTGCTATTGCTGGTCAACACCCTGGTGCTGATCGTGGAGTTGCTCAATTCTGCGGTTGAAGCTGTTGTCGACAAGGTCTCTCCGGAATTCCACGAACTGGCAAAACGGGCCAAAGATATGGGGAGCGCCGCCGTTTTGCTCAGCCTGGTAATCGCTGCTGTCGTCTGGGCAACGGTGTTGTATCCGATCTTTTTCAAGGTTCCTTAGAGACCGAATTCCGTGACGATATCCACCGGACGACCGGTCTGGGAGGAACGCAGGCAGGCATGCGCCAGCACCACTGCCACGAGCCCATCCTCACCGGTTATCGGATTCGAACCTTCGCCGGCAAGAAACCGTCGCCAGTCCTGCAGAAGAGACGGGATGGTCGGGGTGGGAGGGAAGTCGGCAACGATGGTTGCTGTCGTACCGGTCAGTCGACGGACGTGGCCATGCACCTGGTCTCCATGCACTTGTGCAGCCGAGCAGACAAATTCATAACGGCCGCTGCGACCGCTGCTCAACTTGCTCACTTCGATCAGGCCGGTGACACCGTTTTCCATCTCGACACGGATCTGGGCCAGATCCTCGAGCTGTCCGGCACGTTCCCGACTGCACCACGCCTGCAATCGCCGCACCCGCAAGCCGGTGATGAAGCTGAGCGCGTCGAACACATGCACGGCGATATGCAGGGTGATACCGGCTCCGGCAACGGCGGGCTCATCCAACCAGGACAAGGTGGACGGTTCGATGCGCTGATTGGCGTAGATGGTATGCAATCGTCCCTGCTCCGGCACGATCTCGCGTAACCGCCTGATGACCGGGTTATAGCGCAGGGTCTGGGCGATCGTCAGCGGAACACCGGCTGCCCGCATGGATCGCACCAGTTCGACTCCGGTACCGACATCGACGGCCAACGGTTTCTCCAGCAACAGCGGTTTGCCGTGCCGGGCGCAGCAGTGGGCTATTTCCCGGTTGAGGATCGGCGGCACAGCTGCTATAACCGCCTCCACATCCTTGTCGCGCACCAGTTCACGCCAATCGGGAAACCAGCGACAGCCCCAGTTTTCGGCCTGTTTCCCACCGTACTCGGCACGCCTGGACAGCGCCGACAGCTTCAGTTCCGGGCAATCGTTGACAATATGTTTCGCATACCGGCTACCGTGCCGCCCGGTGCCGACGATCCCGATCTTCATGGCTTGACCGCCACCCGTCGCTGGACGCAAGCGCCTTGCTCCTGAACAGAGCTCGCCGGTTTGACGCCCGTTGTCACAGGAGCTGTTTCAGGTGATGCAGCAGACGGCAGAGATGCCCCTCCAGGACAAGACAGGTGTAGCGCAACGAAACCGGACGGAGACGCGGACGCAACAGCCACCCGGAAGAAGATCACATAACCGGCCACACAAAGCGATCCGACCAGCAAAAGAAGAAGGGTCCCGTAGCTGATCAGCCGGCCGATGGTAAACCGCCGCGACGTCTTCGATCGTCGGCCCCTGCCGCGAGATGCTGTCGCGTTTTTTTTTTTTTTAGTTAACGAAGTAGTCGCCCAAAGTGTACACCACTCCACTCAACCGTTCCGCGTCAAAACAAAACCACCCCGACCCCCCCAAAAATAACGGGCCGGGGGGTAGCAAGGACAGGAAAAC
>JAUVWB010000211.1 GCA_030604345.1 Desulfofustis sp.
CATCATGCCTCTTCCCCCTGCTGCTTTTTGCCGGAATACTCGAAAAATCGCAACACGGCGATGATGCTTATGAAATTTATCAGCGCATAGACAATGGCAATATCGAGAAAATCGGGTCGGCCGTTGAGGAAACCAACGGTTGCGATGAGCAGAACAGTCTTGGTGCCGAAATTATTGACTGCCAGGATCCGGTCATAGAGCGTCGGTCCCTTGAAGGAGCGGATCAGGGCCATTGCCATGACGACCAGCAGTATGAGAGCGGTCAGATCATACATCAGCGCTCCACCAGACAGACGCGCCGGTCCATCTCCCCGGTCAGCAAGCCGGCAGCCGACTCTTTGGTCAAGGCATGGACAGTAATTTGGTCACCTTCCAGATCAGCACTGACGGTTCCTGGGGTCAGCGTTATCGAGTTGGCGTAAATGACCTTAGCAATGTCGGTTTTCTGATGGGCGGTGACGGTGATCAGGCGGGGACTAATTGATTCATTGCCGCGCCAAACACGCCCTGCCACATCGAAATTGGAAATAACGACTTCTTTGATCAGCCAGATCCAGTAGGTAGGAATGGAGAACGTAAGGTTAAGGGGCTGCGATTCACCATCGACGACGTCCATCCGGTTGCACAGCAACACCACGAATGCCACCGAGACGATCATGAAGAAAATCAGTAGGCTGTTGTAATGACCGGAATTGATCAGCCAGAAAGCCGAAAGGAGGGTCGATAAAGCCAAAACGTGTCGCATGATTCCCCCGGTGTGTACCCCGTCGATGTGCATCCGACATGCGCGGAACAGACAGAAGACGGTACAGATCGGTACAAACGCCATACCGTTCTCCAACACAACAGGAATCTTCCTACCACTTCAAAACTACTTGTGTCAAGCATTACCGAAAACGATGGAACGATTTTTATGAATAATTCTGGGCGTTACAAACTGTTACTGCCGCCTC
Organism: Desulfofustis sp.; assembly: GCA_030604345.1. Next base: position 954 of record JAUVWB010000211.1, read on the forward strand.
GGCAGGTTCGGCCGAAGGGGTAGCAGGAGGCGAAGAGTCGACGAACCGAGTGATTAGCAACCGTGCTTATGCAAGAAATCCTCAACCATTTCCTGCATGATAGCCAGTCGGGAACGACCTGTTTCGTGGACCAGCAACCATGAACAGCGTTGCCAGGATCGGTACAGATGGGGAGGAACCAGCAGTTTGAGTTCGCACCATTGGGAGGCAGACGACGGGTCGGCGTCTTGTTCGGGCCCGTCATTCATGGAGAAACCTGCAAGCGGCGGTGAAAAGCGACGGCATCAGCATAGGTGAGAGAGGTGCCGCCGAAGATGTCGAGGGCACTGCCGACGGTGGCGTCAAGCCGGCCGTCGGTCAGGTGCCGAACGAGTTCGAGGTCCTCCAGGTTGCGGATGCCGCCGGCATAGGTGGTAACCAATGGACTCGCTTCGGCCAGAATGCGCAGCAGTTCGGCGTCGACCCCCTGGCAGCGGCCTTCCACATCGGCGGCATGAACCAGGAACTCGGCGCAATACCCGGCCAGTTCTTGCAGTTCTTCGGCGGTGATGCGAATGTCGGTAAAACGTTGCCAGCGATCGGTGACGATGTAATAGTCCTCCCCTCGCCGGCGACAACTCAAGTCGAGGACCAGTCGCTCCCGGCCCACCTCCGAGCTGAGCCTGGTCAAGCGCTGCCGATCGAGACGCCCCTGGGAAAAGACCCAAGAGGTGACGATCACATGGGAGGCCCCGCGCTCCAGCCAATCGGCTGCGTTTTCCACGGTGATCCCGCCGCCGATCTGCAATCCTCCCGGCCAGGCGGCAAGCGCTTCGGTTGCAGCCGCTTCATTGCCGGGACCAAGCATGATGACATGACCACCGGCCAAACCGTCCCGGCGATAGAGGTGAGCAAACCAGGAGGCGGGACGGTCGGCGACAAAGTTGGTCTGCAGGTTGGCCGGATCGTCGTCCCGCAGGGTAGAGCCGACAATCTGCTTGACCACTCCGTTGTGCAGGTCGATGCAGGGTCTGATCCTCATCAGGCGCTCCGCAACTGCCTTCAAGCCGTTTCCGGCGCAGCGGCCATCACCGTTTCTTGATCATCATGGTGGAAGGATCGAGGGTCAGCGTGGTGCCGGGCTCCACCTGGCAATAGGCACAACGCAGGATATCCAGATGAATCGCCTCGCCATGCGGTTTGATCAGCAGCACCACCTCGAACAGATCGTCGATGGTATGGCAGGGGGCAGGAACGCCGTCGGCACTGACCCGAGGATCGTCACGGTGACAAACCGCAGAAAACCAGATGACGGCGATACCGAGATCGGCCATCAGCGCTTTCAGGTCTTCCATCGCCTTGCGTCCGTTACCGTCAAAATCGTATCCATCGATGATCAGACAGTCCGGTCGGAAGATGTCCTGGTGAATCAAATCCTTCAATCGCTCCTCGAGCCTCGGGCGATTGAATACGCTTTCCTTGAAGGTCATGATCATCCGTCGCCGCGCCACGTCCGATCGAACCTCCTCCGATAAATCCTCGACCATCAGGGACAGGATGTCGTCGTAACGATCGCGGGTCTTCTCGATGGACTCGCCGATGGCCACATGCAAGACGCGGTTGCCGCGCAGCATCGAATCCAAAGCGATCTGCACCAGTATCGCCGTTTTGCCGAGGCCCGCCCGGGCCATCACCAGGCCGAGACTCTGCCGGCCTTCCTCCGCTTTTTTATCGAGCCCCAGCACCCGCAACGGGTTGCTGGCGATCAGATCTTCCATTCGCATGGCAGTCAACGCTCCTCACATGATAAACACGATAACGGCCGGTACCGGTTCCACGCACCAGCATACCAACCCGCTGCCGCAGAATCAGCTGTTTTTCTTTTCCTGCTCGTACTTCTTCACCAATTCTTCGCTGATCCCTTTCGGCACCTGCTTGAAGGTGGCAAATTCCATGGTGAATTCCGCTTTGCCCTGGGTCAGGGAGCGCAGCACCGTGGAGTAACCAAACATTTCGGACAGGGGCACCTCGGCCTCAACCACGGTATAGGTACCCTCTTCAACGGTACCGATAATCATGCCGCGGCGCTGGTTCAGGCTGCCCATGACGGCGCCCTGAAACTCGGTGGGGCCCTCCACGGCCACTTTCATGATCGGTTCCATGATCACCGGCTGGGCCTTGCGGTAGGCCTCCTTGAACGCGCCGATGGCGGCCAGCTGGAAGGCGATGTCCGAGGAGTCGACCGAATGGGCCGCCCCATCGTTGATGGTCACCCGTACCCCGGTGATCGGAGCCCCGCAGAGGACGCCTTTTTCCAGGCTCTTCCGAAAACCCTTGTCGCAGGAAGGGATGTATTCCCGGGGAATGACACCACCGACGATGGCATCGACAAATTCGTACTCACCTTCCTCGAGCGGCTCGAGAAAGCCGGCACCCCGACCATACTGGCCGGAGCAGCCGGTCTGCTTCTTGTGGGTATAATCGAAATCGGAACGGGCGGTAATGGTCTCCCGATAGGCCACCTGGGGCGCCCCCGCCTTTACTTCCGCCTTGTACTCGCGTTTCATCCGCTCGATATAGACATCCAGATGCAGTTCGCCCATGCCGGAGATAATGGTCTCCCCGGTCTCGTGATCCACATAGGTACGAAACGTCGGGTCTTCTTTGGTAAAACGGTTGAGCGCCTTGGACATATTGGTCTGCGCTTTGTTGTCCACGGGGATGATGGCCAGCGAGATAACCGGTTCGGGGATATGCATCGAACTCATCGACGCCTCGATCCCCTCGGCGGTAAAGGTGTCGCCGGAGGCGCAATCGATACCGAAAAGCGCCACGATGTCGCCCGGGCCGCACCCCTCGATCTCTTCCATCTCGTCGGCATGCATCCGCACCAGTCGACCAATTTTCACCTTCTTTCCAGTCCGGCTGTTGTAGACGGTGTCCCCTTTATTCAGGTTGCCCTGGTAGGTCCGGACATAGGTCAATTGCCCGTAGCGACCGTCTTCGAGTTTGAAGGCGAGCATGATGAGCGGGTCGTCGGGGTGGTTGGAAACGGCAAATTCCTGTTCGTTGTTGCGCAGATCCAGGGCGAAGTTCTGCACATCGGTCGGGCAGGGCAGATAGGCGGCCACCGCGTCGAGCAGCGGCTGGATGCCCTTGTTCTTGAAGGCCGAACCGCACAGCACCGGA
>JAUVWB010000223.1 GCA_030604345.1 Desulfofustis sp.
CTTTGCGCGTCCTGGAAAACCCCGTCAGGTAACGCTTCTTGCGATGGACGACAGTGATTTTTCAGAGGAACAACCGGTAGCGATCCCGATCGACGGCACCCTCGATCTTCACCATTTCTCGCCGAAGGATCTACCGTACCTGATCCCCGACTATCTCGAACAGTGCCAGTCTCTCGGAATCTTGCAGGTCCGCCTGATTCACGGTAAAGGAACCGGAACGCTGCGTCGAAGCGTGCATCACCTCCTGCGGTCGGTCCCCCAGATCGAATCCTTTCGTCTGGGCGACGAGACCTCCGGAGGGTGGGGAGCAACGCTGGTGCGCCTCAAAAGGCCAGACAATGAGCCGCCCCGCTAGAGCGAACCGTCGGCACAGCCAGCCGGCAGCACCTGCTTGACATCGAAGAGGATGGCCCGATCCTTCATCCACCCGCGGATGGTCTCGATCGGCAAACGGACAAACTCCCGGTGCCCGACGGCCAGCACCACCGCATCATAGGCGGCTGGCTGCGGCTCCGTCACCATGGCAATACCGTATTCATCCATGGCCTCGCCCCCGTCGACCCACGGGTCCACCACATCGATGGACAAGTGATAATCGCGAAATTCATCGATGATGTCGATGACCCGGGTATTGCGCAGGTCCGGACAATTTTCCTTAAAGGTCAGCCCCAAGACCAGGATCCGCGCCCCGGAAACTTCGATGCCTCGCTGGATCATCAGCTTGATAACGCGATTGGCCACATATTTGCCCATGTCGTCGTTCAGGCGTCGGCCGGCCAAGATCATGGCCGGGTGATACCCCACCTGCTGCGCTTTGTGAGTGAGGTAGTAGGGGTCGACACCGATGCAGTGGCCGCCCACCAGACCGGGGAAAAACGGGAGAAAGTTCCACTTGGTTCCGGCGGCCTCCAGAACCTCTTTGGTATTAATGCCCAACCGATTGAAAATCATGGACAATTCATTGACCAGCGCGATATTGACATCACGCTGGGTGTTTTCGATGACCTTGGCGGCCTCAGCCACCTTGATCGAACTGGCGCGAAAGGTACCCGCCTCGATGATGGAGCGATACAGGGCGTCGACTTTACCGGCCGTCTCCTCGGTCGAGCCGCTGGTGATTTTAACGATGGTGGTGAGCCGATGCTGTTTATCACCGGGATTAATCCGCTCCGGGCTGTAGCCGCAGAAGAAATCAACGTTGAAGCGCAGCCCCGAGACCCGTTCCAGAATCGGTACACACACCTCCTCGGTGGCCCCGGGGTATACGGTTGATTCATAGATCACGATTGCGCCCGGCTGGAGATAGCGGCCCACCGTTTCCGAGGCCGCCATCAGCGGTTGCAGGTTGGGCCGTTTGGCGTTGTCGATGGGAGTGGGGACCGTGACCACGAAATAATTGCAGGAGGCCAGGGCCTCGCTGTTTTCGGCAAAGCTGAGCAGGGTCGCGTCGGCCAGCTCGCCCGCATCAACCTCACGGGTGACATCAATTCCTTGGCGCAGTTCCTCGATCCGCTGGCGCTTCAGATCAAAACCGATCGTCCTCAATTTCTTGCCGAAGGCAACGGCAAGCGGCAAGCCCACGTAGCCGAGACCGACCACCCCGATGGTTATGGAGTCAGACGTACCCATAAGCGAATTTCCTTAGTATCTATGTTCACCGTGACCATCACTTCCCCCGTTCGTGCCCGGGCCAGAGGATTTTGTGCAGCTGCAGCTGCAGCCTTGCCTTCAGCCGGTCGGCCAGCAGCAAATCAGCCGCCTCTGACGCAGCGAACCGTTCCGGCACCGGAGAGAGGAGCAGAAGGGCGATGTCCTCCAACCGGTGGCGGCGGATCAGTTCGCGGGCCCAAAGATAATCCTCCCGCGAAGATAAGACGAACTTTATTTCATCCCACCTGCCGGTTTTTCTCCTTCTCTGAGCCAGCAGTTCGAAGTTAGGCAGATGCAACGAGTCAGCCATGCCACTACCGGGGCACTTGACATCCATGATGATGCACACCTCTTCGGGAACCGCAGCGACCGGTATCGAGCCGTTGGTCTCCAGCAGCACCTGGTAACCGGCCGCCGTCAATCGGTGGCATACTTCCAGGGTATCATCCTGAAGCAGCGGTTCGCCGCCGGTGATTTCCACGAGTGGACAGTGCCAGTTGGCGACGATTGTGACCATCTCCGCAACCGATCGCAGCGTACCTGCCTCCGCATAGGTATAGCCGGCATCGCAATAGCTGCAGCGCAGGTTGCAGCCGCTGAGCCGCACGAAGACGCAGGGGTAACCGGCCCAGCTCGATTCGCCCTGCAAGGAGTAGAAGATTTCCGAGACTTCAAGCATTACGGTCGGGACCGTAATAGGTGAGACCGGAGGTGTCGGTCTCAAAGACCGATACCGAGTGGAGTCGATAACGGTCGTGGGTGAGTTCCGGTTGCAGCTGATCGAAGATATGGCGGGCGATATGTTCCGACGAAGGGTTGATCCGGGTAAAAGCTGGAAGTTCGTTGAGATTCTTATGATCCAACTGGTCGATAATCTCCTTTACCTTCTTTTTCAAGACCTTGAAATCGATGCCCATGCCGATCTCATCGAGTTCAGCGGCCCGGACCGTCACGGTGACATGCCAGTTGTGACCGTGGGGAAATTCGCAATCACCCGGGTAGTCACGCAGATGGTGTCCGCTGGAAAAATGGGTTTTGACAAAAATATCGTACATTGTATTTTCCTGTTTTCAAGAGATGTTGTAAAGTGTCGAAACGGATAGCATTATGGCTCCAGGCCCGAACCACGTAGCGGTTTTTGCGCCGCCATGTGCGTGCCGTTCTTCTACCATACTAACCATTTTCACATCAGACAAGACGTGTAACCATATGGCCGTTATCAAACCTTTCCGGGGCGTTCGCTACGATGAAGCGGTGGCCGGGAATCTTGAAGAGCTTATCACGCCGCCTTATGACGTCATCGATGCCTCGGCGCAATCGATGTTTTCGTCCCGCAACCCTTATAACATCGTGCACCTGGATCTGCCGAAAGATCCCGGGTTCCAGGGCCAGGACGACCCGCAGCGTCACCGCCGGGCCGCAGATCTCATGTCCGCCTGGCAGCGCGACGGCATCTTGCGCCGAGACGAACGGCCGGCTCTGTATCCCTACGAGGTGGACTACCGCTTACCCTCCGGCCGAAAAACAACCCGCAAGGGTTTTATCTGTCTGGTAAAATTAGCTGATTTTTCAGAAAAAATTATCAAGCCTCACGAGGAGACCTTTACCTCCGTCATCCAGGATCGACTGGCCCTCACTCGGGCCTGCCGGGCTCAATTCAGTCAGGTTTTCAGCGTCTTTTCCGATCCCCAGGGCAGGGTGGTCTCGCTTCTTGAACGAAACCGCCCGTCTGCACCGGCGGTTGAGGTCACCGACGGCGACGGTAACCGGCATCGTCTCTGGCAACTTGACGACCCGGCGGCGATCATCGAGGTGCAGCGGGCGGTTGCCGCCCAATCGTTCTATATAGCCGATGGGCACCACCGTTACACCACCGCTCTCGCTTATCGCAAGGAGACAGGGAGGACCGATGGACCGGAAAACTACGTGATGATGTATCTCTGCCCCAAGGAGGATGCCGGACTGACCATCCTGCCAACCCACCGGCTCATCACCTATCCCGGACACTTCGACCGCCAAGCCTTTCTCACCGGTCTTGAACCGTGGTTCACCGTGACCCGCATCGGTTTCGGGAGCCGCGAATCACTATTGCAGGAACTGCTGTTGGGTCTGGATGAGGCACCTCAACAACAGGGCAGGGCGATGCCTGTCTTCGGCCTGTATCTCGCAGACAGCGACCACGGTTATATCCTGCGCGGCACGGACCGACTCCTGCAGACGCTGTCTGCTCGACCCGAAAGCCTGCGCCGACTGGACGTGGTGGTGCTC
>JAUVWB010000326.1 GCA_030604345.1 Desulfofustis sp.
CTGCCGTTTCGGGAAGATGCAGCCGATAGCGCTGACTGACTTTGTTGCGTACCTCGGGCATGGCGCCGATCACCGGAACAGCGACGCCGGCGAGCAGTTCCGGGCTCTGGTGGTCCATCTGCTTGGCTTTGAATTCGGGTTCCCTGATAAAGACGAAGCCGGCGGGAGACTCTTCCTTGACTACCTCTCCCTGATCGTCCAGCCAGACGTTGACCCTGATTCCGGCAAACTGTTCGGTGAATCGATGCAACTGATAGACTCGTTGGTGAATGAGTGTCTTCTCCTTGCCATGGTACTCGACCAGTGACGACTTGGCAGTCAAAGAGAGCGGGTCGAACCAGGGGATGCGGATCTTGTCTCCGGACTGCAGATCCCGATCCAGCAGATAGGCACGACGGGAGGTGGGAAGCAGCGGCTGAGCTTCCAGCGACAGTCGATCCTCGATAACCGCATTGCCGGTATCGAGCCTGAAGGATACGGTTGAGCCGGACACCGTGCCGTCGGCTGTCATGTGATAAAAGGGGGAGGTGAACGTGAAGTGGAAGGTCTGCAGGCGGCTGTATTGATCAATGGTAGCCTGCAGATCCAGATCGACCGGATGCGATTGACCGGAGATGTTAAGATCCATGACGGCTCGCTGGTGCAGGGCCAGGGTGTCGGCTGCCGCCGGGGCGAACGTGTATTCGACGTAACCGATTTTTTGCTCTTTGAAATAGATGCCTTGGTATTCGGTCCGCCGATCCCGCTCCAGGGCGGCGCTTTCACGGCTGTCCACCATGGAAACGAAGAAATCGCGCCACAGCAGGAGCACCAGTAAAATGAACCAGACGCCCCAGATCAGTGACTTGACGAGCCGGGCAGGAGTGATGACTGCACCGGCTCTCATGGGCGGCTGTCCTTGGGTACGCTGCTCCAGGCGACGACCCGGTTTCTGCCGGTCTGCTTGGCGTGGTAGAGGGCCTTGTCGGCGCGGTCGGTCAGTGCTTCCAGGGTGTCGTTGATCCGGTATTCGGCCAGTCCGATGGAGACGGTGAAGGGAAAGGGGATGGCCGGGCTGATTCCGGTCTCGATCTGCTGCCTGATTCGTTCGGCAAAAAAGAGCGCGTTCTTTTCGTCGGTAGCCCGCAACAGGATGAGGAATTCCTCGCCGCCCCAGCGCACCGGTGTGTCATACGGGCGACATTGTTTTTGCAGGAAGGCTCCCAGTTCTTTCAGCACCACGTCGCCCTGATGATGACCATAGGTGTCGTTGATTTTCTTGAAATGGTCGATGTCGAGAAAAAGGATCGACAGGGTCTCCCGGCGGCGCAGGTTGCGGGCGCATTCGTCGTGGAATATGTGTGCGAAATATCTTCTGTTCTTCAGCTTTGTCAAGGGGTCGTGGATGGCCATCTGGCGCAGCTGTTTCATCCTCAGGTCCAGTTCATTTTCCTTTTCCTGGCGGATGGTGCCAAGGATGCCGAAGACGATGGCGAAGAGCAGCGGGTGGAGAAGGAAAAACCATTGCAGGGGCGCATCGAAGACCGCCAGTGAAGACGAATCGGCGTTGGTCGATCTGAGGAAGCGCAACTCGTAGAGCAGGGTCACCAGCGGGATCGGCAGTCCCCAGAAGAGGCCGAACCAGATGTAGCTGTTGCGACGAACGTTGTAGCTGAACGGCTTTTTGGCAGCCGCGAAAAATTCCGCAACTGTCGCCGGTGTTGAGAAACTGGTGCGAAGGCGCATCGTTATGGCAGGGATCAGCGGCCCGGGGTGCGGCCTTCAGCTTGGCGCGACTGGTGTACAAACCCCAGTTCGTGTTCCAGCACTCGGACTCGGTGCCGGCTCTCTTCCAGCAATGCCTCGGTTTCCTTCAGCCGCTGCGCCAGCTGTCTGGTCACCGGTTTGACAATCGGTAATTGGTTGTTGACCAGGGCATGGTGGAACAGGCGATCGCTGACCATGATCAAACGGGTTGTCTCCAGAGCAGCGGCGGTGGCACAGCGGGGAGTATTGGTCAGCAAACCCAATTCACCGAATATTTCCCCCGTCCCCAGGCGACTGATTAATTGACGAGTTGTGCCGATTGTCTTATAGATTTCAACCGATCCGTTGAGGATGAGATACAGATGGCGTCCGGGGTCACCTTGGCGAAAGATGATCTCGTTCGGTTGGCAGGTCCTGGTGATGATTTTATCCGCTTGACTCATACCTGATACCCCTGAAGGATCGATAATCTCGGCACGAAAGAAACCGGTTGGACGGTTCGTCCGGCTTGGCCGCCGAGAGACAGAAAAGGATGACACTGCCGTCTGTCGCGCAAAGCCGGGCAGGATCCGGGCGGTTTTTCGATGATATCGCACTATTCTAGCATGACCATCTGTTTTTTGCCAATGATCGACGTGTTGTCGCGATAGCCGTCATGGCCGTGAGTATTCCTCGCGTCGAAGTGACGATAGGGTTCCCGAAGGTGTGGTGGATATGTATAGCATGCTCGAGCCGCTCATTCTTGCTTCTGCCTCACCGAGGCGCAGGGACTTGCTTGGCGGGTTGGGGATCGTCTTCGACGTCTGTCCGGCCTCTCTGAGCGAAGAGCCCGTTCCCGGTGAAGCCCCCCGGAACTATGTCATCCGGTTGGCTCGGGAGAAGGCCCTGCAGGTGAGCGAGATGCACCCGGTACGCTGGGTGCTGGCCGCCGATACGACGGTGACGGTGGACGAGCGGATTCTGGGCAAACCGGTCGACGAGGAGGATGCCGTCCGCATGCTGCTCTTTTTGGCCGGTCGCCGACATCTGGTCTGCACGGGCTATGCACTCGGTCACCGGGAACGGGGGATTCTGGTGCAGGCCAGCGTGACGACCGCCGTCACCTTCGCCGCTTTCGACGAAGCGCTGGCCCGGGCTTA
>JAUVWB010000156.1 GCA_030604345.1 Desulfofustis sp.
GCTCATCGGCATCTGCATCGAGATCATTATCGAGGCCCTGAAGATGACCCGGGGGATCGGCACCATCACCGGCTTTATCACCAATGGTCCGGAAGCGCTCTGTCTCGTGGTCGGCCTGGTGGCCGGGGATATCCTGTTTGCCGCCTCGACCCCGCTCGGTTCCAATTTCATGAACCCGCTGCTGCTCTATATCGCCGCGTTGCTCTGCAGCTGTCTGTGGGCGGTGCTGCGTTGCCGGCCGATCTACTCGCTGCTGACCATCGTCGTCACCGCCCTGTTCGCCGGGGGCTTCTTTTTCATCGAGCCCAGCGCCTATTTCTGGTGGGCGGTCACCGCCTTTGCGGTCAGCACCCCCTTGTTTCTCATTCGACCGGGCGAACCGGATCCGGTCATGGAAGAGGGGGAGATCCCGCAACCCAAGCGCTGGTTGGCGCCTGCCGTCATTATCCTGATCGGCGCCGGATACCTGCTGGACGGGGTGGTCAGTTTCGCCTCGGAGCATTCGCGCGCCCCGAAAGGGGTCATCGGCTTCTTCGTGTTGGCCGCCCTGACCAGCTGGCCGGAATTCAAGTCCTGCCTGGCTCTGCTCAACCGCGGCAAACACCTGGCGGCCATTCTCAACATCACCGTCTCCAACCTCACCAACATCTGGCTGGCCCTGCTCGGCGTCATCATTTATCTGATTTGAGCGGTTCGCTCCAGCCCCCTGGTGTTGACGGTTAAGATCAGGTGCATTATCTCTTGAAGAACGGTGTTGTATCGGCTTCCCTTCAAAGGAGAACACTCTACCTGGAACCGTGCGCCCATGGCCTCATCAAGCCTCCTCTACTCGTTGCTGCTGCTCTTCCTCATTCTTATCTCCACCATCGGGGTTCCCCAGGTGAAAGGAGCGACCATGCAGAACGCTGAGGGTCCAGCGCCACAGAGCGGCGCGGCGCCGCCACCGATCGTGGTGCTCGGCGCCTCCTACGCCGCCGGCCTCGAACGCACCAGCCTGGCCGGTCACCCGGTTATCAACAAGGGCGTCGGCGGCCAGCAGTCCCATGAAATGCTCGCCCGTTTCCAACAAGATGTGATCGATCTGCAACCGGGCATGGTTATCATCTGGGGATTCATCAACGACATCTTTCGCTCCGAAAGAGCCGCCATGGAGCAGACCATCGCCGCTGTCAAGCAGTACTATGAGGCGATGGTCGATCTGGCCCGGAGCAACGGCATCACCCCCTTGCTGGCCACCGAGATAACCATGAGCAGCCGTCCGGGACTCATAAACCAGCTGCGTTCTCTGATCGGCAGGCTTGCCGGTAAGACCAGTTATCAGGAACACATCAACAGCCAGGTGATGGCCGTCAATCGCTGGCTGCACGAGTATGCCGACGAAAACGGGCTGATCCTGCTCGATCTTCAGGCCCAGCTGGCAGATGGCGGGATCATGCGCAACAGCCGTTACGCCCTGTCGGACGGCAGCCATGTCTCGAACGAAGGGTATCAGATCCTTGCCGACTATCTGGAACGACGATTGAAAGATCTTCCGTGACCGGCACGGGCCGGCAAACCGGTGTCACATCATCCTCAGCAACAAGGCGCAACCATGACCCAGGCACAGACCATTGAGCAGCGACTGGCCATCGATCCGGCGCAAGAAGTCGAACGAATCGCCTCCGGCCTGACCGAGGCCTTGCGTTCCATTCGCCGCAAAGGACTGGTGGTGGCGGTCTCCGGCGGCATCGACAGCAGCGTCACCCTGGCGCTGGCGGCACGCATCCTCGGCAGGGAACGGGTCCTGGCCCTGCAGATGCCGGAGCGCCATTCGGCCGAGGAGACCCTCGGCTTGAGCGGCCTACTCGCCGACACCTTCGGCGTCGAGCGGATTCATGAGGACATCTCCGGCCCCCTTGAAGCGGTCCGCTTTTACGAACGCTACGATGAAGCCGTTCGCCAGGTGATCCCCGCCTATGGCTCCGGCTGGAAATCCAAGATCGTCATCCCCAGCGTCATCGACAACCCCGGCTACACGATCTTCTCGATCATCGCCCAATCCCCGACCGGGGAGACCGTCAAGAAACGGCTGCCGCTGGCCGCCTATCTGGGCATCGTCGCCGCCACCAATTTCAAACAGCGTATCCGCAAGATGTTCGAGTACTACCATGCCGACCGGCTCAATTTCGCCGTGGCCGGGACCCCGAACCGGCTGGAGTATGACCAGGGATTCTTCGTCAAACTCGGCGACGGGGCCGCTGACATCAAACCCATCGCCCACCTCTACAAGAGCCAGGTCTACCGTCTGGCAGAGCATCTCGGCGTTCCCGAAGAAATCCGGCGACGACCGCCCACCACCGACACCTACTCCCTGGCCCAGGGCCAGGATGAATTCTATTTCAGCCTCCCCCACGACAAGATGGACATCTGTCTCTACGCCAGGAACCACGGCATCGCAGCCGGCACCGTGGCCGAGGAAATCGGCCTGACCGAGGAGCAGGTGACCAGGGTCTTCCGGGACATCGACACCAAACGCTCAACCACCGCCTACCTGCACCGCGCCCCGATTCTCATAGCTGAAGTCCCGGAGATCACTCACTGACCTCGACAATAACTCGACCGCAGTGTCACTCTGCGGGGCCATCACCGGCAGGGTTGGCTGGATGTGCCGGAGGCTGCCTCGCGGAGGCCCGGCGGGCCGGAGAAAAGGCCCGAAGGGTTGCGGACAGGACGTCCGCAACCGGCGGTCAGGCCATGGATGGCCTGTCTGCCGGCCGATCCGTCCCGCCGATCAGGCCGGAGAGCAGCAGCCGGAGGTACACCCAACCATTCCGGAAACGTGCGGATCTCTCAATAATGAAACTCAAGCACCAAATGAAACCTTGTCAATCAACGTTTTGAGTTCGGCAGTCTGAATCTTCCCGGTCGAGGTCTTGGGCAACTCATCCCGGAAAATCACCTGATGCGGGACTTTGAACGCCGGCAGCTGACGCCGGCAGTGTTTGAGGATGTCTCTGGCGCTCAAGGCCGCACCCGGCTTGAGGACCACCAAGGCGACGATCTTCTCGCCGAGGATCTGATCCGGCGTCCCGGCCACCGCAGCCTCGTGAACGGGCCGCAGTTCCATGATCGTCTCTTCGATCTCCTTGGGGGCGATACGATGTGAGCCGGACTTGATCATGGCGCTCCGGCGCCCCTCGATGAACAGGAACCCCTCATCATCCAGCCGCGCCAGATCCCCGGTCCATAGCTTGCCGTCCCTGAGAACGGCGGCCGTCGCCTGCGGCTGGCGCCAGTAACCGAGCATGATGTTGTCGCCTGAAGCCACAATCTCCCCCACTTCTCCGACCGCAGCCGGCGAGCCGTCCGGACGGCAGACTTCCAGCACGACGCCGGGGATCGCCTTGCCGATGGAGCCGGCCTTGTCGAGGATGCGGTGTGGTTCGAGATAGCTGAGCCGCGGCGCCGCCTCGGTCTGGCCGTACATGATGTAGATTTCCGCCTCCGGGAAGACCTGCTGCAGCTCGCGGGCCACCGCCGGCGCCATGGCCGCTCCGGCCTGGGTGAGGTAGCGCAGCGCCGGAAACCGATAATCGCGGACGGCGGAACGATTCAGCAGAATGGCAAAACTGGAAGGCACTCCGGAAAAACCGGTGACCTGCTCGGCGACCATCTGATCGAGGATCAGATTCGGGTAGAGGAAACTCTGGTTGACCACCAGGGTGCCGCCCACCGCCACATGGGTGAGGAGCACGGAATTGCCGTAGGAATAAAAAAACGGCAGCACCGCCATCACCGAATCGTCCCTGGTCAACTTCAGATAAGAGACATTGGAACGGGTATTGGCCAGCAGATTGCGATGGCTGAGCATCACGCCCTTCGGGGCACCGGTGGTTCCCGAGGTGTAGATGATCTGGCAGAGGTCGTCCGGCCTGAGATCCGGCCACGCCCGGTGGGCCGTCGTTCCGCCGAGGGCACGGATGTCGAAGCTGAGCACGGCCACCGACGGCTGAGCCTCGATCACCGGCCGATAACTGCGAAACCGCTCCTGGGCCAACACCGCCGCCGCCTCGCTGTCGGCCAACACGGTGGCCAAGGTTCGCTCAGACGTCTGGGTGTTGAGCCCGACCGCCACCGCCCCGGCGCTGATGACGCCAAAGTAGGAGGACACATAATCGATGGCGTTTTCGGTCAGGATACCGACCCGGTCGCCGGGCCGTATCCCCCCGGCCAACAGCCACTGGCCGATGGCCTCGGCACGCTGCTGCAACTGCCGATAGGAAATCCGCTCCGCTCCCTGGACCAGGGCCGTCCGCTCCGGCTCATCCAGAGCCGCACGACGGAGCAGGGAATGAACCAGGCCGTCGTCGCTCATGTGCTCTGCTTTCTCTCGATATAGGCGGCCACCTTGACGACACTGTCGAGATTTTCCGGGATCAGTTCCTCGTCCTCAACACTGATGGCAAACGTCTCCTCAAGCCAATCCACCAACTCCAGAATACCGGTGGAATCGATTATCCCCTGCTCGAGAAACGATGCGTCGTTGACCAGGGCGTCAGCGTCGGCATCAAAGAGGAAGTGTTCGAAGATAAATGCTCGAATTTTCTCAATCGTGTCTTCCATGCGGGAGCCTTTTCTTTTGCGGAGTTGAGGTTATGACACCACTTTCACATTTTCCAGGACCGGAGGTGTCTCAGCCCGGAAATGCTTCACCATTTTTTCCCAGAGGATCTGGGTTGAAAGAATGCCCACGAAGGCCATGTTCTCCCGGAACCCCTGCCGCTGCTTCTTGCGGCATTTGGCCACCAGTTGCCGGACGGCGTTGTTGCGAAACAGACCGGCCTCGTCGAGCAGCTGTTCCGAGAGATAATAATCCAGATAGTCCGGTTCGCCGTCGCCGAAGAAACTGAGGATGTCCGGCGCCATGTAGGGCTGCTTCTTGCGCTGTGTCACTCGCGGCGGCAGCAGGTCGCGCACCGCCCGTTTGAGGATGTTCTTCTCGTTGAGCCCTTTCATCTTGTA
>JAUVWB010000279.1 GCA_030604345.1 Desulfofustis sp.
CCGCGCGTGTAGTAGCGCCGTTCATCCGCGACCTGGGGACGGTACTGGGGTTGTCGGTGGCTTCTGAGAGTGCCCTGGCCGCCGGCGTGGTCATGGGGATCATGATCATTCCCTTTGTCAGTTCGCTCTCCGACGACGTCATCAACGCCGTGCCCCAGTCGCTGCGCGACGGCTCCTACGCCCTCGGCGCCACCATGAGCGAAACCATCAAGCTGGTCATCATTCCGGCGGCCCTGCCGGGTATCGTCGGTTCGATCCTGCTGGCGGTTTCCCGGGCCATCGGCGAAACCATGATCGTGGTCATGGCCGCCGGCCTGGCCGCCAACCTGACCGCCAATCCCCTCCAGGCGGTCACCACGGTCACCGTGCAGATCGTCACTCTGCTGGTCGGCGATCAGGAGTTCGACAGTCCCAAGACGCTGGCCGCATTTGCTCTGGGCATGCTGCTCTTCGTCGTTACCCTGATCCTCAACGTCATCGCCCTCTATGTGGTGCGAAAATATCGTGAAGAATACGAATAAGGGAGCAGACCGATGACCACCCCGGCCAAGATGTCCACCGTCGATCAGGTCAAGCGCGGCCTGGCCTCTCGATATCGCAAGGAAAAACGATTCCGGTTCTATGGGCTTGCTGCCATCGTCGCCAGCCTGCTGTTTCTCTGCCTGCTGCTCGGCTCCATCGTTGCCAAAGGATATACCGCCTTTCGGCAGAGCTACATCCTGCTCGACATCCACTTCGATACGGCTGTCCTGGACGTCAACAACCTGGCCACCGCCAATTACGGCGCCCTGGTGCGTGACGCGACCCTGGCCCTCTTCCCGCAGGTGGAGAGCAGGCAGGACAAGCGACTCGTCGCCAAATTGGTGAGTACCGGTGCTGCCTACCAGTTGCAGGCGATGGTGATGGCCAAGCCGGAGCTGATCGGGACCACCCGTTCGCTCTGGGTCGTGGCCGACGATGAGGTGGACATGTTCGTCAAGGGACACATCCCCCGCGATGTGCCGGAGAGCGAGCGGCGGGTCAGCGATCAGCAGGCCGGCTGGATCGATCAACTCCTGGAGACGGGTCGCCTGAGGTTGCAGTTCAACACCATCTTCTTCACGGCCGGCGACAGCCGCGAACCGGAACTGGCCGGCATCCGGGGCGCGGTCATGGGATCGTTCTTCACCCTGATCGTCACCCTGGTGCTCAGCTTTCCCATGGGGGTGGCAGCGGCCGTCTACCTGGAGGAATTCGCCCCCAAGAATCGCTGGACCGACCTGATCGAGGTCAATATCAACAACCTGGCCGCCATCCCGTCGATTGTCTTCGGCCTGCTCGGGTTGGCGGTATTTCTCAATTTCATGAGTCTGCCCCGCTCAGCCTCCCTGGTCGGCGGATTGGTGCTCACCCTGATGACCCTGCCGACCATCATCATCGCCAGCCGGGCTTCGCTTAAATCCGTTCCTCCTTCGATCCGCGAGGCCGCCCTCGGAGTCGGTGCCTCGAAGATGCAGACCATCGGTCACCACGTTCTGCCGCTGGCCATGCCCGGCATGCTGACCGGCGCCATCATCGGCATGGCCAGGGCGCTCGGCGAGACCGCGCCGCTGCTCATGATCGGCATGGTCGCCTTCATCGTCGACGTGCCCGGCGGGTTCCGCGATCCGGCCACCGTCCTGCCAGTACAAATTTACCTCTGGGCTGACAGCCCGGAACGCGCCTTTGTCGAACGGACCTCGGCGGCCATCATGGTTCTGCTCCTCCTGTTGCTGACCATGAACGCCGCCGCGGTCTTCCTGCGCAACAAGTTCGAACGCCGCTGGTAACGCAATCGGAATGGTTTGCTAACACAAAACAAATCAAGCACCCGTATAGTTGCGGTGTTTCATTCTATCAACCCCATGTATTCAAGGAGATTGTCCATGCAGAAATTTGCCCTCACCCTGGCCGCCGCTTCGCTGCTGGTTGCCGCCGCCGTTCCCGCTCAGGCCGCCGGCCGCGATTACATCACCGTCGTCGGTTCGTCCACGGTCTACCCCTTTACCACCACTGTGGCCGAACAGTTCGGCAAATCGACCAAATTCAAAACCCCGAAGGTTGAATCCACCGGCACCGGCGGCGGCTTCAAGCTGTTCTGCGCCGGCAACGGCGTGGACACCCCGGACATCACCAATGCTTCCCGGGCCATCAAGTCCTCGGAGGTCGAGACCTGCGCCAAGAACGGCGTCACCCAGATCGTCGAGGTCAAGGTCGGCTATGACGGTATCGTCCTGGCTAACAGCAAGAAGGCTGAACCGATGAAGCTGAGCCGCAAGGATATTTTTCTGGCCCTGGCCAAGGAAGTGCCCAATCCCGAGGGTGGCGAAGGCCTGGTGGCCAACCCGTACAAGACCTGGAAGGACGTCAACGCCAACTTGCCGGCGGAGAAGATTGAAGTGCTCGGACCACCCCCAACCTCCGGCACCCGTGACGCCTTTGTCGAGATGGTCATGGATCATGCCTGCACCGAATTTGCTCCGATCAAGGCTCTGAAGTCGAGCGACGAGAAGAAGTTCAAGGCCGTGTGCCAGACTGTCCGCGAGGACGGTGCCTACATCGAGGCCGGCGAAAACGACAACCTCATCGTCCAGAAGCTTGAGGCCAATCCGAAGAGTATCGGTATCTTCGGATTCAGCTTCCTTGATCAGAACGCCGACAAGATCCAGTCCGCCGAGGTCGACGGGCAGACTGCCGACTTCAAGTCCATCGCCGACGGCAAGTATCCGGTATCCCGGCCGCTGTTCTTCTATGTCAAGAAAGACCATGTCGGCCAGATTCCAGGCATCGCAGAGTTTCTTGCCGAGTTCACCAGTGAGCGTGCCTGGGGTGAGGACGGCTACCTGTCCGAGAAGGGTCTGATCCCGATGCCTAAAGAAGAGCGCAAGACCGTGGCCGCCGATGTCAAGGCCCTGAAGGCTCTCGGCGGCAAATAATCAGCATCGATGGACCGGAATCGGCCGGCCGCAGTGAACGAAGAAGGTCAGCATGCCGAGATGGCTTGTTCCGGAATCGACCTTGTTCATAAAAGATGCATCTCGTTTCGGGCGGGCTGGCGGACCGGTTTGATAGCCCGCTGAGCAATGTACCGCCGGCAACGGACGGCTCATCGTCGAGTCGTTCGTTGCCGGCCTTCAATCTGCAGCCCGCGAGGTGCTCGGGCCAAGAGAGCGACCGTCGGCGCAGGAGTTGCAGCCTGTCGGTGGAGGGAGTAGAGTGATGGCAACATCGATGGATGCGGTGGTGGATTTACGGGATA